>CAUBHZ010000103.1 GCA_958435885.1 uncultured Intestinimonas sp.
CCCGGCCGTAGAACATCACGTCGCCGATGGCGTCGCCCTTGACCATGATGGCGTTGAACACGTCCTCCACACCGGCCAGCGGCGCCTCGCTGTCCACCAGGTGGGGCGCCACATAGGCGCAGATCCTGCCGTCCTCCTGTTTGACCGCCCGGCCCAGCAGCTTGATCTTCCGGTTGCAGGACTCGGCGTAGGCCACGTCGGCCAGGGTGACGCCGGAGATGCCCTCGGTGGGCACCTGCCGGGGATAGACGTGGCGGCCGAAGGCGATGGCGGCCAGGATGCAGATCTTCCGGCAGGCGTCATGGCCCTCGATGTCGGCGGTGGGGTCCTTCTCGGCGTAGCCGTTGTCCTGGGCCTCCTTCAGCGCCGTCTCAAAGGTGAGGCCGGAGCGGATCATCCGGGTGAGGATGTAGTTGGTGGTGCCGTTGAGGATGCCGCAGACCTCGGTGAGCTCGTTAGCCGCCAGGCACTGGGACAGGGGACGCAGGATGGGGATGCCGCCGCCCACGCTGGCCTCAAAGAGGTAGCTGACCCCCTTCTCCGCCGCCAGCTGCAGCAGCTCGTGGCCGTGCTCGGCCACCAGCTCCTTGTTGGAGGACACCACGCTCTTTCCCGCCGTCAGCGCCCGGCGGGTGAAGTCCAGGGCCACCGTGGCTCCGCCGATGGTCTCCACCACGATATCCACGGTGGGATCGTTTTCAATGATGGAAAAGTCGTGGACCACCTTGTCCCCAAAGGGGCTGTCCGGGAAGTCCCGCACATCCAGGATGTACTTGAGCCGGACCGGTGTCTCCACCTTCTGGTCGATGTGGTCGGCGTTCTTGGCCAGCACCTCGGCCACGCCGGAGCCCACGGTGCCAAAGCCCAGGATTGCAACATTCACCATGTGATCTACTCTCCTCTGATTCAATTCCGACGTTCGCGCCGGGCGGTGTCACCCCGCCAGGATCTCACACTTCAGGACGCCCTTCAGGTCTGTGGTCCGGGCCAGGAGCTCCTCCACCGGGATCTGGAGCCCGGAGGTCTCCGCTCCGATGGTCACCAGGGCACAGCCGCTGGTGGGGATGCCCTGGTTGATGGTGAGAATATTCGCCCCCGATACGGCAAAACTATTGAGCACTGACGACAAAACACCGGGCTCATCCCGGAGCCGGACCTGGACCGTCACAATCCGGCCGTGGAGCATATCGTTGAAGGGCCGGACCGCATCCTTATATTTATAAAAGGCGCTGCGGCTGATCCCGGTGATCCCGGTGGCCTGGTGGACGGTCTCGGCCTCCCCGGTCTCCAGCAGCCGCTTGGTCTCCGCCACCTTGCGGAAAATCTCCGGCAGGGCGGCAGCCTCCACGATAAAATATTTGGGCGGATTCGCCATGGTAATCTACTCCCCTATCCCCCCTGTGGTGCAGGGGTCTTCGTGTCTTTCTCACGCAGGCATTTGTCCGCATGTGGGATTTATTTTAGCACAGTAAATTGAGATGTGCAAGGGCGTTTCCTCATATACTTCCCACGATTTTTCCCTGTCCATAACGGTCAAAAATCGTCGTTGTCACCATAAACGCCTCCGCCGCCTGTCTCCCGGAGGCGGTTACCAGCCCCAAAAGGAGGTCTCCATGGTCCCTCAGCCCCTCCGCCGGTTCCTGAAAACGGGCGGCGCCCTCCTTCTCGGCGCCCTCCTCCTCTGGGCCTTTGCCAGACTGCTGCTCACCTGGCTGGCCCCCTTTCTGGCCGGTTTTCTCCTGGCCTCACTCCTGGAACGCCCCGTCGGCCTCCTCACCCGCCGCCTGCACCTCCCCCGGTGGGCGGCGGCCGGGCTGTGCACCCTGCTCCTGGCCCTGCTTCTGGGCGGCGGGCTCTCCCTGGTGCTGTGGCGGCTGTGGCAGGAGGCGGAGGAGCTGCTCCAAGACCTCCCCGGTCTCCTCGCCCCCCTGGCCGCCGCCGGCAGCCTGTCGGAGCACTGGAGCCTCCGCATCCTGACGGCGGCGCCGCCCGAGCTGCGGCCGCTGCTCCAAAGCGGCCTGGACGCCCTCTCCCAACAGGCCGCCGCCCTCCCCGCCCGGCTCTCCTCCGCGGCGGCGGCCCGGGCCGCCGCCCTCTTCGCCGCCTTCCCACAGTGGGGGCTGGGGCTCTTCACCACGGCCCTGGCCACCTACTTCTCCTCCGCCGGACGCCCTGCCCTGCTGGCCTTTCTCTGGCGGCAGGTGCCGGAGGAACACCGGACCGACGTCCGCACCGGCCTTGCCCACCTCCGCACCGCCGCCCTGGGCTGGCTCCGGGCCCAGGGCCTGCTCACACTGCTCACCTTTTCCCTCCTTCTGGCCGGCCTCTTCGCCCTGGGCGTGACCTCCCCCCTCCTCCCCGCCGCCGCCACCGCCCTCACCGACGCCCTGCCCGTCCTGGGCGCCGGTCTGGTCCTTGTCCCCTGGGCCGCCCTCACCGCCCTGGCCGGCGACCTGCCCATGGGACTGGGCCTCCTGGGCCTGTGGGGACTGGTGATGACCGCCCGCAGCCTCCTGGAGCCCAAGCTGGTGGGCCTCCACGCCGGCCTGCCCCCTCTGGCCGCCCTGCTGGCCATGTACGTGGGCTTCCGCGCCCTGGGCGTGGCGGGGATGGTACTCACCCCCCTGACCCTGATGCTCGCCAAGGCCCTCCACGACGCCGGCCTTCTGGGCCTGTGGCGGGATTGACGGGCTTCCGGCTTTTTCTTTGATTATCTGTCATTTTTTGCCTCTCGCTCTTGCGTATCCGCTCGGGTTCAGCTATATTATAGGTAGCTTTCTTTTACAGATGCCAGAGAGGATGTCGGAGTTTTGAATATCATCATCGTGGGCGACGGCAAGGTGGGCTATACCCTGGCCGAGCTGCTCTCACAGGAGGACCACAATATTACCATCGTGGACAACAACAGCGAAGCCCTGCAAAAGGCCGACGACGCCCTGGACGTCATGTGCGTCAAAGGCAACGGCGCCTCCATCAGCGTACTGCGGGAGGCCGGCGCCGAGCACGCCGACGTGCTCATCGCCGCCACCAATCTGGACGAGGTCAACATGGTGTGCTGCCTCAACGCCAAGCATCTGGGCACCAGCTTCACTGTGGCCCGGGTCCGCAATGTGGAGTACACCGTGGACGTCAACGCCTTCAAGCGGGACATGGGCATCGACCTTCTCATCAATCCGGAGCGGGCCACCGCCGTGGAGATCGCCCGGCTGCTCCGCTTTCCCTCTGCCGCCAACATCGAGACCTTCTACCGTGGCCGGGTGGAGCTCATGAGCTTCCGGGCCAGGGAGGGAGACTTTTTCCTGGGCCAGCCCCTCTCCAGCCTGTCCGCCCGTGTGAAGGGCCTGCCCATCCTCTTCTGCGCCGCCGACCGCAACGGCCAGGTCATCATCCCCGATGGCTCCTTCGTTCCCCGGGCGGAGGACCGGATCTACCTCATCGGCGCCCCCGTGGGCGTCCACGAGTTCTTCAAGCTCATCGGACGCTACGCCTCCAACATCCGCAACGTCTTCGTGGTGGGCGGCGGACGCATCAGCTACTACCTGGCCTCCATCCTGGAGCGCATGAACATGCGGGTAAAGATCGTGGAGCTCAAGGAGGCACGCTGCCGCCAGCTCTCCGAGGACCTGCCCCATAGCCTCATCATCATGGGCGACGGCACCGACCAGGAGCTGCTGGAGTCGGAGAACCTGGGGGAGTCCGACGCTTTCGTGGCCCTCACCGACCGGGACGAGGACAACCTCATCATCTCCCTCTACGCCATGCAGCGGGAGGTCCCCAAGGTGGTGGCCAAGTGCAACCGCCAGAACTACACCGGCATCGTCCGCCACCTGGGTCTGGAGAGCGTCATCTCCCCCAAGCTCTTCACCGCCAACCAGATCCTTCAGATCGTCCGCGGCCGCCAGAACTCCAAGGGCAGCGTCATGAACACCCTCTACAAGATCGGCGACAGCGGCGCCGAGGCCATGGAGTTCGTGGTCAACCAGACCACCCGCCACCTGGGCACCCCCCTCAAGGACCTCCACCTCAAGAAGGGCATCCTGGTGGCCGTCATCATCCACCAGGGCCGCACCATCATCCCGGAGGGTGCCTCCACCATTGAGATGGGGGACACCGTCATCATTATCTCCAGCGGACACGGCATTCTGGACATCAACGACATCTTTGACGACTCCCTGCTGGAGCGCCGGGGCGACAACTCCGAGGAGGACCTGCTGGACCGGGGGCTGGAGCTATGAATTTCAGACTTGTCTTCCGCCTGGCCGGCAAGACCCTGCTGGTAGAGGCGGCCAGCATGCTCCTGCCCCTGTGTGTGGCTCTCCTCTACCGGGAGGACCCCACCCCCTTCTTCTTTGGCATCGGTATCACCGCCGGGGTGGGCTTTCTCCTCTCCCTCCTGCGCTCCGACACCCGGTTCCACGCCCGGGAGGGCTTTTTCTCCGCCGGCCTCATCTGGGTGCTGGTGGGCCTTTTCGGCGCCATCCCCTTCTACACCTGCGGCTACTTTGACTCCTACGTAGACTGTTTCTTTGAGTGCATCTCCGGCTTCACCACCACCGGCTCCTCCATCCTCCGGGCGGTGGAGGGCCTGCCCAAGGGCATCCTCTTCTGGCGCTCCTTCACCCACTGGCTGGGCGGCATGGGCATCCTGGTCCTCACCATCGCCCTTCTGCCCTCTCTGGGCGCCCGCACCCTCCATGTCATGAAGGCGGAGTCCCCCGGCCCCATCATCAGCAAGCTGGTCCCCCGCTCCTCCCAGACCTCCAAGATCCTATACACCATCTACTTCGGCCTCACCGCCATCATGGTCCTCTGCCTGCTGGTGGCCGGGATGCCTCTCTACGACGCCCTGGTCAACTCCTTCGCCACTGCCGGAACCGGCGGCTTTTCCGTCCTGAACATCTCCATCGGCGGCTACCACAACGCAGTTTTTGAGGTCATCATCGGTATCTTCATGCTCCTCTTTTCGGTCAACTTTGCCCTCTACTTCCTCATCCTATGCGGCAAGGTCAGGCAGGCCCTCAAGAGCGACGAGCTGCGCTTCTTCCTCATCGTGGTGGCCATCTCGGTGTTCCTCATCTCTTTTAACATCAACAGCCTCTACCCCGACTACCTCACCTCCCTCCGCCACGCCTTCTTCCAGGTGTCCACCATCATCTCCACCACCGGCTTCTCCAGCGTGGACTTCGACCTGTGGCCGGAGTTCTCCCGGATGCTGCTGGTCCTCCTGATGCTGTGCGGCGCCTGCGCCGGCTCCACCGGCGGCGGCATGAAGTGCTCCCGCATCCTCCTGCTCCTCAAGTGCGTGCGCCGCGAGATCCGGCAGATCCTCCACCCCCGCTCGGTGAGCGTGGTCAAGCTGGACGGCCGGGTGGTGGACGAGAAGGTCCTCCACACCGTGATGGTCTTCCTGGGCACCTACATGCTCATCGCCTTCTCCGCCATGCTGGTGGTGGCCCTGGACGACTTCTCCTTCGGCACCACCTTCACCGCCGTGGTGGCCTGCATCGGCAACATCGGCCCCGGCCTGGAGCAGGTGGGTCCCATGGGCAACTTCGCCGACTTCTCCCCCTTCTCCAAGGTCGTCCTCTCCATGTGCATGATCATCGGCCGCCTGGAGATCTTCCCCATCCTGGTCCTCTTCAGCAAGAGCGCCTGGCAGCGGGTATGACCTTCCCCCGGGAGAGAAGATCTCCCATTTTCCGCCTATCGTTTTTTTGACCAAAGACAGGGCTGCCTGACGGGCGCGGCCCTGTCTTTTCCTTTTCTTCCCTTTTGTCTTTTGTGCAAAGAAGAAAATTTTTTTCTTGACAACCCTGGGCCTTTTTTTCGTCTCCGCCGCTCGTAAGTCCCTTTTCTTTTCATTTGAAGGAGCATAATTTTCGTTTACTGTTTCCTTTTTCCATGTGATGGCAACAATGCACGGAAAGGCACAGAAAGGACATTTCATTTTCGTAAGAACTGTAAAAAGTCCGTCAAGATGCTGAAATGCCCGGGTGCCAATCTTGAAAATCCTTCTCAATCTGATAAAATTATAGGCAAGGAGCGCACGCTTGTCCCGGCGTGCGCATGCAAAAGGAGTGAGGAATTTTGAATACCCTATGGGAAAATTACTTCTGGGTGGGCATCGTGGGAGCCGTCCTGGCCATCCTCTTTGCTTTTATCCAGAGCCGGAAGGTCATGACCTTCTCGGAAGGCAACGACACCATGAAGAAGATCGCCGCCTCCATCCGGCAGGGCGCCAACGCCTACCTCAAGCGGCAGTACACCACTGTGGCCAAGGTCTTCGTGGTGGTCTTCGTGGTCCTGCTCATCATCGCCTTTGGCTCCAACGGCGAGATGCTCTCCAAGTTCACCCCCTTCGCCTTCGTCACCGGCGGCATCTGGTCCATGCTGGCCGGCTTCGTCGGCATGAAGATCGCCACCAACTCCAACGCCCGCACCGCTCAGGCCGCTTCTGAGAGCCTGAACAAGGGCCTGCGGGTGGCCTTCTCCTCCGGCTCCGTCATGGGCTTCACCGTGGTGGGCCTGGGCATGCTGGACATCTCCATCTGGTACTTCCTGCTCCACTACGCCTTCGGTATCACCGACGCCACCGCTCTGGCCAACATCATGGTCATGAACGGCATGGGCGCCTCCTTCATGGCCCTCTTCGCCCGTGTGGGCGGCGGCATCTACACCAAGGCCGCCGACGTGGGCGCCGACCTGGTGGGCAAGGTGGAGGCCGGTATCCCCGAGGATGACCCCCGCAACCCCGCCACCATCGCCGACAACGTGGGCGACA
>CAUBHZ010000104.1 GCA_958435885.1 uncultured Intestinimonas sp.
GAGGGACGGCGCTGGCCGGTTACAGGGTGAGCACCCGGTGGAGGATGACGGCCATTTCGGCCCGGGTCAGGGAGCCCTTGGGGTTGAGGCGGCCGTTGTTGTCGCCCTGGATGATGCCGGCCTGGGCCAGGGCGGCCACGGAGTCCTGGGCGTAGGAGGAGGTGCTGCCGCCGTCGGAGAAGCGATTGAGGTAGGCGGCGGAGGCGGGGGCGATGCTGCGGCCGGTGCGGCTGAGGGTGCGGTAGAGGAAGACCATGGCGTCCTCGCGGGTGAGGGGAGAGGTGGGGTTGAAGCGCCCGTCGTCGGAGCCCTGGGCGATGCCCAGGGCCTTGGCCACGGAGATGGCCTGGGCGTAGTAGCTGTTGGAGGGCACGTCCTTGAAGCCGTCGGTGGCGTTGGCGCTGAGGTTGAAGGCCCGGTAGAGCATCAGCACGAAGTCGCCCCGGGTAATGTTGAGGGAGGGACCGTAGGTGGTGGCGCTGGTGCCGGTGGTGACGCCGCCGTCATAGAGGAAGTCCACCGAGGCGGCGGCCCAGCCGTGGCTGCCCATGTCGGTAAAACGGGCGGACTGGGTGGAGGGGGTGACGGTGATGTCCACCCGGCCGGTGAAGCTGTTGTTCTTGCTGTCGGTGCCGGTGTAGGTGATGGAGACGGTGCCGTTGTAGGCGGCCTTGGGGACGAAGGTGACGGAGGAGATGGAGCCGCTGCCGGTGGAGGCGGGGAAGGAGATGGCGGGGCTCACCAGGCCGCCGTATTTGGTGGGGTTGGTGTAGCCGTAGTAGAGCTTGCCGGCGGCGGTGGAGGGCAGCTCGAACTTCACGGAGGTGAGGGAGCCAGAGCCCCGGGCGGAGCAGGCGTTGACAAAGTCAAGGGTGGAGAAGGTCACCGGGGCGGAGGTGGTGGAGTAGCGGATGACGGAGGCCTCCTTGGGGGCGGAATAGGCGATGACCACGGTACCGGAGATGCTGTTGCCGTTGGTGCTCCGGCCGGTGAAGGAGATCTCCACGTTGCCGGTCTCGCCCTTCTCGGGGACAAAGGTCACGTCGTCCAGCCGGGGGCTGGAGGAGCGGTAGTAGGAGGTGCCGCTGGTGACCTTCTTCTCGCCGCTCTGGTTGTACTGGTAGTAGAGGGTGCCCCTGGAGGAGCTGGGCAGGGTGAAGCGGACATAGTCCAGACTGTACTCGGTGAGGTCCTTGCAGTAGTCGTTGAAATCGCTGTCGTCAAAGGTGACGGCGGTGCCCGCGGCGGCGGTGTAGGTGATGTCGCCCTTGTCGGCGTCGCCTACCCGGATCTTCAGCGTGCCGGAGAAGCTGTCGCCGTCGGTGCTCACACCGGAGAAGGAGATGGAGACGGTGCCGTTGTAGTCGGAGGCGGGTACGAAGGTCACGTCGTCCAGCTTGGGGGAGGAGGAGCGGTAGTACTTGTCGGAGGAGGAGATCTTCTCCTCATAGCGGCTCTCACCGTAGCGGTAGTAAAGGGTGCCCTTGGAGGAGGAGGGGGGCGTGAGTTTCACATAGTCCATGTTGTAGCCCGTCTCGTCCTTGCAGTAGTTGTTGAAATCGGTGTCGTCCAGGGTGACGGTCTTGTTCTCCTTCACCGTGTAGGAGATGACGGAGCTGCTCTTGCGCACGGTGATCTTCACGGTGCCGGAGAAGCTGTCCCGGGCGTTGCTGCGGCCGGAGTAGGAGATGGTGAAGGTGCCGGTGTAGTCCTTGGCGGGGACAAAGGTGACGTTGCTCAGATAGGGGGAGTCGTTGTAGTAGCACTTGGTGGAGGTGGAGAGCTTGTCCTCGTTCTTTCCGCCGTAGTCCAGGTACAGGGCGCCCCGGGAGGAGCTGACGGAGCCGAAGGTCACGTAGTCCAGGGAGGAGCCGGTGATCTTTTTGCAGATGCTGTTGAAGTCGCTGTCGGTAAAGGTGAGGGTCTCGTTCTTTCCGGTCTCGTAGGAGATGTCGCCGGAGGGGGCGGTGAGCCTGATCTGGAGGGTGCCGTTGTAGGTCTTGCCGGTGGAGTCCCAGCCGGTGTAGGTAAAGGTGGCGGTGTCGCCGCTGTTGCCGTCGGGGACGAAGGTGATCTTGGAGATGGGCTTGCTGGCGCTGCTGGAGTAGGAGTAGGCGGTGGAGGTGGAGATTTTGGCGCCGCCGGAGCTGGTGGTGTAGTCGAAGTAAAGGGTGCCCTTGGAGGAATTCTTATCGAACTTCACATAGTCCAGGCCGTTGCCGTACACCCCGGTGCACACGTTGTAGAAGTCGCTGCGGTCCAGGGTCAGGGTCTTGTCCACCGCCACGGAGTAGGTGATGGTGGCCACGCTGCCCTTGGAGACGGTGACGGAGCAGTTCAGGGTGGCCAGGGTGGAGGAGCCGCTCTTCACGGTGGCGGTGATGGTGGCGGAGCCCTCCCCCTTGCCGGTGACGGTGCCGCTGCTGACGGTGGCCACGGAGGTCTTGCTGGAGGTCCAGGTCACGGAGGCCCCGGAGGGCAGGTTGTTCACGGTGAGGGTGCTGCTCTTGCCCACGTTCAGGGAGAGAGAGGTGCTGCTGAGGGTGGGAGCCACGGGCTTGGCGGTGACCTTCACGGCGCAGGTGGAGGTGTATTCCCTGCCGTCCACGGTGATCTTGGCGGTGATGACGGCGTCGCCGGCGGCCTTGGCGGTGACCTTTCCGCTGCTGTCCACGGAGGCCACGGAGTCCTTGTTGGAGGACCAGGTGATGGTCTGCTTTTCCGGGATGGTGGCCGCGGCCAGGGTGCTGGTGTCACCCACAGTGAGGGTGAGGCTGGAGGGACTCACCAGCACGCTGCCGGGGGTGGGGGCGGGGGTGTCGTCGGTTACAGAGATCTCGATGGATTTGGAGACATCACTGCCGTCCTGCGCGGTTACGGTGATGGTGGCGGTGCCGCCCTTCTGGGCGGTCACGGTCCGGGTGCGGTCACCGTTACTGCCGCTCAGAGTGACCGCGTCGCCGTTGACCGACCATGCCACGGACTTGTCGGCGGCATCGTCCGGTTCCACGGTGACCGTAATATCGGCGGTCTTGTTATTGGTGAGGTTCAGGGACCTGGAGGTGGTGGTGAGGTCGATGTTCGTTACCGGCTTTTTGACCGGGGTATCGTTTTTCACGGTAACGATACAGGTATCATTGACGCTTTTGGTGGTTTCCTGGGGCTCGCCGTCAGAATCCGGCTCAACCGCTTCCTTAATGGTATATTCTGCGGTGATGTTCAGTGTCGCTGTGGCATTGTTCACTGCGTCAGGATCCACTTTGATTTCCAATTTTCCCTGTGCATCGATGGTCGCAGTCACACCGTTCGCATTTCCGCTAACATCCCAGCGCTTCGCTTCGGCACCTGCGAGTTGAAGATCCATGCTATGAGAGTCACCAGCAGTTATCGTTACATTTTTTGTAAGTCCCGAAATGGAGACGCCCTCCGCCGCCCAGGCGGCGGGCAGCATGGTAAAGACCATGGCCAGGGTCAGAAGCGCCGAGAGAAAGCGGGCGCGTGAACGTGTTTTCATCATAAAGACTCCTTCCAAACTCCGTTTTGCGCGGGATGGTCTCATCTATATCATACATCGATTTTAGACGGAGAAATGTGACAAAGGTTTCAAAAATTTCTTACGAAATTTTAACGGGCGCCGGACCGGGGAAATCGGACCTCCTGGACCAGCAGCTCCAGGGCCCGGAGGAGGGCCAGCAGGAGGAGGACCGCCCCCAGCCCCATGGGGAAGGCGTAGCGCAGGAGCAGGTAGGCGTGGTAGGCACCCAGGGAGGCGACCTGGGTGAGGGCGGCGGGCAGGATGCCCCGGCGGTCGGTGCAGGCCCAGGCCAGGGTGAGGATGTCAGCCAGGAAGAAGTAGCGGTCGTGCATGTGGGGCAGGAGGAGGGGGATGCCCACGGCAAAGACCACCCCGGCCAGAAGGACGGCCCGGCGGGAGAGGCCCTTCCGCCGGAGGAGCAGCCAGCCCAGCACGCCCAGCACCAGGGCGAAGGCGGCCAGGATGCCCGCCCGGGCGGCCAGGGCCACGTTGACCGGTGCGTCGGTGGGGAGGAGGGCGTAGAGGGAGGGGGCGTTGAGGGTGAGGTAGGCGCTGTACTCAGCGGCCTGGCCGAAGTAGACCCCCAGCACGTCTCCCAGGGGCTTGCCCAGGGCCAGGGCGGGGAGGACGGAGAGGACGCAGGCGGCGGGGAACCACAGCAGGTGCCGGAACCGGGTCCGTCCGGACATCCACAGCACCGCCCACACCGGCAGGAGGAAGACGGTCTGGAGCTTGCAGGCGAAGGCCAGCCCCGCCAGGAAGGCGGAGGACCTTGGCCGACCTTCCAGCCCTGCGGCCAGGCCGTGGAGGCAGAGGGCGGCGTAGATGGCGTCGCACTGGGACCAGGCCGCGCCGTTGAGGACCACCGTAGGCAGCAGCAGGAGCAGGCAGAAGGAGGCGGCGCCCCGGTACCGGTCCCCGGGGACCAGGGCCTGTACCAGCCGGCAGCCGCCCCAGGCCAGGATCACATCGAAGAGGATGGAGAAGAGCTTGATGAGGTAGAGGTCGGAGACAGGCAGATAGGAGATGGCGGCCAGGAAGTAGAGGTAAGGGGCGGTGTAGTTCCCCTTGGGGAGGGCTACCGCCGCCCAGCCTCCATTTTCCCGGAAGAAGGCGGCCCAGTCCGAGAGAAAGGTCACATAGTCGTCGGTGACGTGGTCCAGCAGCAGGGTGCGGAGCAGGAGGGCCAGACCCACCGGCAGCAGGGTGTAACACACCGTCTCCCACCGCCGGCAGCACAGGAAGAGGAGCCCCGCCGTCAGCAGGAAAAGGAAGACCAGGGCGGCCATGACGAAGGGCCGGGAAGAGGCCTGGGAGAGGCCCGCCGCCCGGGCCAGGGCGCACAGCAGCAGAGCCGTGCCGCCGCCCAGACAGCACAGGGGGAGGGGGTGGAGACGGGACATGAAAGGACCTCCTGATACGAAAAAAAGTCCGGATTACTCCGAACTTTCCAGGCAAAGGACTTGACGTGGGAAAAACTGCATGGTATACTTAAATGCTCTCGTGTGGCTGCCACCATTTTGAGAGACCCTCCCACGGTGGGTCAAGTATAACAGTTTTGGTGGATATGCGCAAGAGGAAAGCACGAACAAAGCAACAACGCCGCCGCGTGTGTCGAGCACAGCGGGACCGGCGTTTTTGGCCAATTCCACGGGAAGCGGCCTGTGCAGCCATGAGAAAACAGCCGAAAGCCGCTGCTTTTGGCGCCGAATGCGAGAAAACGGAGTGTGATTTTCGGAATGGTCAACGACAACCTCAACGGCATGGTCAAGGACGTCTACTACGGCAAGACCCTGCGCAAGAGCTATGCCCGCCACCAGGAGATTCTGGAGATGCCCTACCTGCTGGACGTCCAGAAGCATTCCTACCAGTGGTTCCTGGACACCGGCCTGCGGGAAGTCTTCAAGGACGTGGCCGCCATCACGGACTACGCGGGCAACCTGGAGCTGAGCTTCATCGACTACACCATGGATGAGCCCCCCAAGTACAACGTGGAGGAGTGCAAGGCCCGGGACGCCACGTACGCCGCCCCCATCAAGGTCCGGGTGCGCCTGCGCAACAAGGAGACCGAGGAGATCAAGGAGCAGGAGATCTTCATGGGCGACTTCCCCCTGATGACCAAGGCCGGCACCTTCGTCATCAACGGCGCCGAGCGCGTCATCGTCTCCCAGATCGTCCGCTCCCCCGGCATCTATTACTCCCACACCGAGGACAAGGCCGGCGGCATCACCTACGCCACCACCGTCATCCCCTACCGGGGCGCCTGGCTGGAGTATGAGACCGACCTGAACGACGCCTTCTACGTGCGCATCGACAAGAACCGCAAGCTGCCCATCACCTGCCTGATCCGTGCGGTGGGCCCCAAGACCGACCCCGAGATCCTCGAGCTGTTCGGTGAGGATCCCCGCATCGTTGCCACCCTGGAGAAGGACGCCTGCAAAACCTATGAGGACGCGCTGCTGGAGATCTACCGCAAGCTGCGCCCCGGCGAGCCCCCCACGGTGGACTCCGCCGAGAGCCTGCTCAACGCCCTGTTCTTCGACCCCCGGCGCTACGACCTGTCCGCCGTGGGCCGCTACAAGTTCAACAAGAAGCTGTCGATCTGGACCCGCCTGGTGAATCAGACCCTGGCCGCCCCCGTGGCCGACCCCATGACCGGCGAGATCATCGCCGAGCCCGGCGAGGTGCTCACCCGTGAGCGGGCCCACGAGCTGGACGACAAGGGCGTCAACGAGGTTGTACTGGAGCTCGACGGCGTGCAGATCAAAGTATTCTCCAATCACATGGTGGATATGTCCAAGTTCGTGGACTTTGATCCGGAGGAGTGCGGCGTCAGTGAGAAGGTACGCTTCACCGTGCTCCAGGAGCTGCTCCAGAATTACACCGGCGAGGAGCTCAAGGAGGCCGTGAAGGAGCGCATCGACGACCTCATTCCCAAGCACATCATCGTGGACGACATCATGGCGTCCATCAACTACCTCAACTGCCTGGCCCACGGGGTGGGCTCCGCCGACGACATCGACCACCTGGGCAACCGCCGCCTGCGCTGCGTGGGCGAGCTGCTCCAGAACCAGTTCCGCATCGGCTTCAGCCGCATGGAGCGTGTCATCCGCGAGCGCATGACCATCCAGGACCTGGACATCGTCACCCCCCAGTCCCTCATCAACATCCGGCCCGTCACCGCCGCCATCAAGGAGTTCTTCGGCTCCAGCCCCCTGAGCCAGTTCATGGACCAGACC
>CAUBHZ010000105.1 GCA_958435885.1 uncultured Intestinimonas sp.
GACTACGGCCCCAATGCCGACGGCATCACCGATTACGACGACACGGACTACGGCCCCAACGCCGACGGCATCACCGATTACGACGACACCGACTACGGCCCCAATGCCGATGGCATCACCGACTACGACGACTGGGGCGATGACGACGACTGGTACGGCGACCCCACCGGCGAGGACCACTGGGACGACGATGACGACGGCTGGGACGACACGGACTACGACGACCGGGACGACGATGACGACTGGGACGACGATTGGGACGACTGAGCCCCTCCGCCTGCGCCACGAGGTCAAGCACCAGATCTCTCCCCAGGAGGATCTGGTGCTCGCCTCCAGGCTGGGGAAGCTCTTTCCCCGGGATGGCCACGCCGGGCCGGACGGCTCCTACCGGGTGACCAGCCTGTATTTCGACACCCCCTACGATACCGCCCTCCGGGAGAAGCTGGACGGGGTGGACCGGCGGGAGAAGTTCCGCCTGCGGTACTACGGGGAGCGCCCGGATTTTCTCAAGCTGGAGAAAAAATTTAAGGTGAACGGCCTGTGCGGCAAGCGGTCCGCCCGCCTGACCTGGTCGGAGGCGGAGCGGCTGCTCTCCGGGGAGGACGCCTTCCTTCTGGAGCGGGGGGAGCCCCTGCTGTCGGAGCTGTACCACAAGCTCCGGGGGACGCTGCTGCGGCCCAGGACGGTGGTGTGCTATGACCGGGAGGCATTCCTGTACGCCCCCGGAAACGTCCGGGTGACCCTGGACCGGGACCTGCGCACCTGCGGGGACAGCGCCGGCTTCCTGTCCCCAGGAGCCTTTCCCCTCAGGCCCCTGGAGGGGGTGACGGTACTGGAGGTCAAGTACGATGCCTTTCTCCCCGACCTGGTGCGGCTGGCCGTCCAGACGCCGGGCCGCCGGGCGGGGGCCTGTTCCAAATACGCCCTGTGCCGGCGGTTTGACTGAGAACGAAGAAAAGAGGTGTGGCTACCATGCCCACGTTCACCTTTCAGGACATCTTCAAATCCAGCTTTCTGGAGCGGCTGGACGCGGTCTCCCTGCCGGACGCCGCCATCGCCCTGGCGCTGGCCTTCTGCCTGGGCCTGTTCATCTTCCTGGTCTATAAAAAATGCTACGCCGGGGTCATGTACGCCCCCAGCTTCGGGGTGACCCTCATCGCCCTCACCCTCATCACAACCCTGCTGATCCTGGCGGTGACCAGCAACATCGTCCTCTCCCTGGGCATGGTGGGCGCCCTGTCCATCGTCCGCTTCCGTACCGCCATCAAGGAGCCCATGGATATCGCCTTCCTGTTCTGGGCCATCGCGGCGGGCATCGTGCTGGCGGCGGGGCTGATCCCCCTGGCGGTGGTGGGCAGCCTATTTGTGGGGGTGGTGCTGCTGGTGTTCTCCCGGCAGAAGAACGGGGAGTCCCCCTACATCCTGGTGGTCCACTGCGCCGACCAGGATGTGGAGGGGCAGGTGCGCGCCTTGGTGGAGGCCCGGGTGCGGCGGCTGAATCTGAAGAGCAAGAGCGTGGCCCCGGGCCAGATCGAGCTGAACTACGAGGTGCGCCTGCGGGATGCCGACACGGAGTTCGTCAATGAGCTGGGGGCCATGGAGGGCGTGGGGAACGTGGTGCTGGTCTCCTACAACGGGGACTACATGGGGTGAGGCCATGATCCGCCACCGGCATATCGATCTTATCTGCGGCGGGGCCATCCTATTGGCCCTGGTCCTCACCGGTCTGCTCTGCTTCGGGGAGGCTCTGGGCCTCCGGCCCGCCAGCGCCGCGCCCGGGTACGCCTCCCGCCTCTTTGACGATGGCCGGGTCCACACCGTGGACCTGCGGGTGGAGGACTGGGCGGCTTTCCTCGAAAACGCCCCGGCGGAGGAGTATATCCCCTGCACCGCGGTCATCGACGGGGAGGAGTTTTACCAGGTGGGCCTGCGGGCCAAGGGGAACAACTCCCTCCGGCTGACGGAGGAGTACGGCCTGTCCCGGTACAGTCTGAAGCTGGAATTCGACCACTATGTGGACGGGGGCAACTACCATGGCCTGGACAAGTTCTCCCTGGACGCCTCCTTCCAGGACAACAGCTATCTCAAAACCTGGCTGGTCTACCACATGATGGCCTACATGGGGGTGCCCGCCCCTCTGTGCAGCTATGCCTGGGTGACGGTGAACGGCACCCCCTGGGGGCTGTTTCTGGCCATCGAGGAGCCAGAGGAGGCCTTTGCCCGGCGAAACTTCGGCCCGGATCACGGAGCGCTCTACAAGCCGGACTACCGCTCCCTGAACGCGGAGAACACCGACGTGGCCCTGCGGTACATCGGCGATGACCCCGCCGCCTACCCAAACATCTTTGACAACGCCAAGTTTGACACGGACGTGGCGGACCGGGAGCGGCTGATCCAGGCCCTGCGGGTGCTGTCCACCGGGGAGGACCTGGAGACGGCGGTCAATGCGGATGAGGTGCTGCGGTATTTTGCCGTCCAGGTGTTCGTCATGAACTGGGACAGCTACCTGGGCCACACCGGGCACAACTACTTCCTCTATGAGGAGGACGGGGTGATCTCCATTCTGCCCTGGGACTACAACCTGGCCTTCGGCACCTACGCCCTGGGCATGACCGATCCCATCCGGGACCCCGACGTGCTGATCAACTGGCCGGTGAACACCCCCGCCCGGGGGGAGGTCATGCTGGAGCGGCCTCTGTATCACAATCTGATGAAAAACAGAGACTATTTTGCCCGGTACCACGCCTATTTCGGCCAACTGCTCTCGGAGTATTTCGAGAGCGGCCGGTATGAGGCAGTCATCCGGCAGGCACAGGTCATGATCGCTCCCTATGTGGAGGTCGATCCCACCGCCTTCTGCTCCTATGAGGATCATCTGCTGGCGGTGGACACGCTGCTGGAGGTGTGCCGCCTGCGCTCTGAGAGCATTCGGGGACAGCTGGAGGGGGACTACCCTATCACCCTGGCCCAACAGGGGGCGGGGGTGGACGCCTCCCATGTGGATCTGCGGGCGCTGGGGGATTTCGACGACCTGGAGGCTGCGAAGGAGCGGCAGAATGAGGCCGCGGCAATTGCGGGGGTGGAATAAGAGGGTAGCTCATATTGTTTACTGTCCCGTAAATTTTGAGCTGCCTCCGGCATAAATGGATTACATTATTTCCCTCCAAAAATTACAACGCAGACGGGCAGAAAATGCCTCCCCACTTTGTCGGCGGACGTGCCGCCGGCAAAAGAGGGGAGGCGCTTTTGACCACATTTTCAGCCACAGCGCGATGTGAAGTATACGGAAACAGGATGCTCAAAAAGTGGCGGAAAGCAAGCAGATCGGAGTGTATATCGCTATAAAGTACGAAAAATAGTTAGAAAAAAGTTCCAAAGCCGCTTGGTAAGGATGAGGTCGGCAGTTCGAATCTGCCCAGCAGCTCCACGAAACCGCTCTTTTCGAAAGAAAAGGGCGGTTTTGCTTTGCCTTTGGAATTTTTCGGCGGCGTGGTGATGTGCGGCCGACGCCTTGAGAAGCAGCCGCAGGCGTAAGGAGCGGGCTTCTGGAGTCCATGCTCCCGAGGCCTGATATCTTTCAGCCGGTTCTTCGCTGCCCTCCGGTAAGCGGATCCATTTGATCTGAAGGCCCCAGGCGGGCCCGGTACGCCGCGAACTCTCCGGCAGGGCAGGAAGGTATAGCGGCTTTGATATGCCGGCTCCAACGCTTCAGACAGGGCGCAACCCAATGGCTCAATTCTCTTGAAAAACAGTTCTCTTATAAAAAGACCGCCCGACGGAGAAGCGGCTGTGGCCGAACTTCTCCGATGGGCGGTCTTATTTCACGCTTGGATGGCGTGGGCAGGCCTCACGGCGTCAAAACCCAGCTTGCCAACGCGCACCCCGCTTTGGGATGCGCCGTGATGGGAGCGGCAGGAAAACGCCGCCCTCCGGGGAATTCCGGAGGGCGGCGTTTTTCATAAGGTCAAGAGACAATGGCCTGGATACGGGCAGCCACCCGTCTCCACTCGGATGAGCCTGTGCTCAGCCCTGGAAGACCGCCTTTCGGACATATACCTGTCCCTCCATAATCATGCGGGCGGTGCGGTACACCCCCAGCTTCTTGATCTGGGTATCCTCCTCGCCGCTGTCCGCCAGAGCCTCGATGGGGATGATGCCGGAGGGGTGGCCGATGCGCAGCACCTCCTCCTCCCTGGCCTTCTCGCTGAGCAGGTCCCACACCACGCTGCCCTTCACACGGGCCACCGCGCCGGTGGCCACCGTGCCGGTGACGGGGTAGGCCTTGTGCATCTTGAGCATGAAGGTGAGGCGGGACACCACGTCCACTTGGTCGGCCTCCACCCGGATGCCGTTGAAGCAGGTGTGGGCGGCGGGGGGACTCACCATGGCGAAGAAGGGCTGGTAGGGGGTGACCTGCTTGGCGTCCTCCCACCGCTCCACCAGGCCGATCTTTTGGCAGACCTTGCCCCGGATCTCCTCAATGCGGTCCATGAGGGCGGCGTCGCCGTCGATCTGGGCGGGAGTCTCGGTGCCGGTGAGGCCCAGCTCCTCGGCCCGGATGAACACCACCACGTTGCCCGCGTCCACCACCGAGACGGTGTATGCCTTCACGCCGGCCTGGATGACGTCCTTGGGGCTGCCGGTGGGCAGCAGACGGCCGGTGATGCCGCCCACCACGTCGGACCAGTCCAGGGTGATGCGGGCGCCGGTGCCGGGGACGCCGTCAATGGCGAAGTCCCCCTCCACCGCCGCCTTGCCGCCCTTCACGGGCACCTGGGCGGTGAGGATGCGGCCGGTGTTGGTCATGTGGATGCGCACGGTGGTCACCGGCTCCACCGGCTCCACCAGGCCCATGTCGATGGCAAAGGGACCCACGGCGGAGGAGATGTTGCCGCAGTTGCCGCCGTAGTCCACGAAGGGGTCGGTGATGCTCACCTGGCCGAAGGTGTAGTCCACGTCGGCGCCCTCCTTGGTGGCCGGGCCGATGATGGCCAGCTTGCTGGTGAGGGTGTCCGCCCCGCCCAGACCGTCGATCTGGCGCAGGTCGGGGCTGCCGTAGATGGCCAGGATGGCCTTGTCCCGCAGGACGGGGTCGGCAGGCAGTTCGTTTTTCATGATAAAAATGCCCTTGCTGGTGCCGCCGCGGACGATGGCGCAGCGCAGGGTCTCCATTTCAGGGTGCATGGTACGGCCTCCTTTTCAGGCGTTGATACGGGTTTTCAGGTACTCCACCAGGCCGCCCCGGGACACCAGGTCCATGATGTGGGCGGGGATGGGGTCGCAGGGCAGCTCCTCGCCGGTGGTCAGGTTGCGGATGACGCCCCGCTGGTAGTCGATCTCCAGGGCGTCGCCCTCGGAGATGCGCCCGGTCTCGGGGCACTCCACGGCCAGGATGCCCAGGTTGATGCAGTTGCGGTAGAAGATGCGGGCGTAGGACTGGGCCACGATGGTCTTGATGCCCAGGGCCCGGAGGGTGAGGGGGGCGGTCTCCCGGCTGGAGCCGGAGCCCAGGTTCTTTTCCGCCACGAAGATGTCCCCAGGCCTGCACCGGTCGGCGAAGGTGTCGTCCACAGGGCTCATGGCGTACCGGGCGGCCTCCTGGATGGGCAGCTCCATGTAGGCCGGCGGGGAGATGATGTCGGTGTTGATGTTGTCGCCGTATTTCAGGGCGGTTCCGCAGATCAGATGTGACATAGGTGGCTCCTTTCCGTTAGATGACGTCCCGGGGGTCGGTGAGCTGTCCTGTGAGGGCGGAGGCGGCCACGGTGAGGGGGGAGCCCAGGTAGACCTGGCCCTGCTTGCTGCCCATGCGCCCGATGAAGTTGCGGTTGGTGGCGGAGACGCACACCTCGCCGGCGCCGATGGCGCCCGAGTGGACGCCCAGGCAGGCGCCGCAGCTGGAGGCCAGCACGGTGGCGCCGGCCTCGGAGAGGGTGGTGAGGATGCCGTCCCGGGCGCAGCGCTCCCAGATCTCCCGGGAGGCGGGGGACACCAGCAGCCGGATGCCCTTGGCGATCTTTTTGCCCCGGAGCAGGTCGGCGGCCCGGGCCAGGTCGTGGTAGCGGCCGCCGGTGCAGGAGCCCAGATAGGCCTGGTGGATGGTCACCCCGGCCACCTCCCGGACCGGAGCCACGTTGTCCACCTCGTGGGGACAGGCGCACAGGGGCTCCAGGTCGGCGGCGTCGAAGTGCAGGTCCTGGCAGTAGACCGCGTCGGGGTCGCTCTCGCAGGGCCAGCCACCCTCCACGCCCAACTCCTCCAGATAGGCCCGGGTGACGTCGTCGTAGGGGACCAGGCCGTTCTTGGCGCCGGCCTCCACCGCCATGTTGGCCACGCACAGCCGCTCATCCATGATCATGGACCGGAAGGTGGTGCCGCAGAACTCCATGGCCTTGTAGGTGGCGCCGTTGTGGCCCACGGTGCCGATGGCCCGCAGGACCACGTCCTTGGCCATGACCCCGTCCCGGAGGGCGCCGTCAAAGCGCAGGCGGATGGTCTGGGGCACCTTGAGCCAGATCTCGCCGGTGGCCAGCACCCCCAGCATCTCGGTGGAGCCGATGCCGGTGGCGAAGGCGCCCAGGGCGCCGTAGGTACAGGTGTGGGAGTCGGTGCCCACCACCACCTCGCCGGGGGCAACCCGGCCCTTCTCCACCATCACCTGGTGGCAGGGACCGGCAAACTCATAGTAGTGCTCCACGCAGTTGGCCTGGGCCCACTCCCGGGTAAACTTGACGATCTCCGCCTGCTTGGCG
>CAUBHZ010000106.1 GCA_958435885.1 uncultured Intestinimonas sp.
CGTAGTAGGCTTTGGCGGAGCCCTCGGTGGTCTCCCGGAGCATGCCCTCGGTGACGGCGGCGAGGTTTTCCGGCTCGATGTCCAGCTGATTGAGGACCTGGGGCTCATACCGCTCCACCACCTGGGAGTAGTCGTTGGACTTGACCTCTTTGAGGAGGTGGGCGGAATAGTGGGTGCCGCCGTTGGCCAGCGTGGCCACGTAGTTGGCCAGCTGGAGAGGGGTGAAGCGGCTGTTGCCCTGGCCGATGGCGGCGGGGAGGGTGTTGCCCTCGTACCAGGTCTGGCCGTGGCTCTCGGTGTACTCGGGGCCGTCCATCCAGCCCGTCTCCTCGGAGAGCTCGATACCGGTGGATTCCCCCAGGCCGAAGGCGGCGGCGTACTGCTCCAGCAGACTGATGCCCAGCCGACGGCCGGCGTCGAAGAAGAAGACGTTGCAGGAATCCATGATGGCGTCGGAGACGGTCTCCTCGCCGTGGGTCAGGCGGTAGTCGCGGTAGTACCAGCACTGGGGCTGGTAGTCGTCGTAGTAGAGGTAGCGGCCGGTGTCCAGGATCTTGGTTTCCGGCTCGATGATGCCCTCCTGCAGGGCGCCGATGGCGGTGACCATCTTGAAGGTGGAGCCGGGGGGATAGACCTGCCGGGTGGCCCGGTTCAGGAGGGGGTTGAGGGGGTCAGTCAGGAGGGCGTTGTAGTTCTTGGTGTAGGTGGTGAGGTCGAAGGTGGGGTAGGAGGCCATGGCCAGCACCCCGCCGTCCCGGACGTCGATGACCACGGCGGCGCCGCCCTCGGTGTCCTCCGACTTCAGGCCCTCAATGCCGCTGGCCAGGGCCCGCTCCACCGCCTCCTGGAGCTTGATGTCCAGGGTAAGGATCGCATTGTCGCCGGGGTCGGGGGCCAGCACCTCGCCGGTGGTCTGGTCCACCACCCAGTTGTCATCCCCGCTGACCACCTTGCCCTGGTCGTTGGTTTCAATGTTCCGTTTGCCGGGGGTGCCGTGGAGATAGGACTCGAAGGCCAGTTCCACGCCCTCCTTGCCCACGATGGCGTTGTAGTCATAGCCCAGCTCCTGATAGACGCTCCACTCATCGGAGTAGATCGGCCCCACCCGGCCCAGCAGGTGGGCGGCGTAGGGGGTCTTGTACTCCCGGACGGTGGTGGTGTCGATGCTGACGCCGGGCAGGTCGGCCTCCTTCACCGTGACGATGAAGGGCATCTGCACGTCCTGGGCGAAGACATAGGCGGTGTAGGTGATCTCCCGGGAGCGGAGGGTGAGCTCATAGCGCACCCCCATCAGGGCCCGGGCCTCGCCGTCGGGCAGCAGAGGGTCGATCTCGTAGTACGCCCGCAGCTTGTCCAGGAAGGCGTCAGCGCTGGGGTAGCTGACCCCCTGGCCCTCCTGGGCGGCGGCGCGGATGCTGTCGGCCTCCTCCCGGTCGGGGAGGGTGTCCGTCCACTTCAGGCTCTCGGCCAGGGCGTAGAGGTTGCTGATGGCGCCGGAGGAGGCGGTGTCGAAGGTGAAGACAAAGGGAGCCTCCGCCGAGATGGGCAGGGTGTCGGCCCAGGTCACCCCCTCGGTGCGGCAGATGTCCAGGAGCTTGGTGAGGGTGGCGTTGGCGTCCTCCATGAAGGAGGTGTCCAGGCTCACGTTGTAGCTCTCCCGGTTGGTGACCAGCACCCGGCCGTAGCGGTCCAGGATCTCGCCCCGGGCGGCTTCCACGGTCTCGGTCTTGGCGATCTTCCGCCGGGACTGGGCCAGGTAGTCGGCGCCGTGGACATACTGGAGGTCGTAGAGGACCCAAGCGAAGAGGAGGATGAGGATGACCAGCACGCCCACGATGCTGCGGACCCGCCAGTGAAATTGTTTGCCGTCCATGAAGGCTCCTTTCTTGGTTGTTTGAGGGGTGGGATCAGAGTCGGAGGGTTTTGAGGATGCGCCGGCGGACCCAGTAGAACCAGGGGTAGAGCAGGCACACGAAGCAGAGGGACCAGAGGAGCTCGGGCACGGCCACCCGCAGCAGGGAGTAGAGGTCGGAAAGGCCGGTGAAGAGGCCGAAGGCCACGTGGATGAGCTCCAGCAGGCTCAGGCCGGCGGCACAGCAGAGGAGGCAGCCGCCGAAATTCCGGCGCAGGACGTACTGGGAGGCGGCGCCGGCGCCCCAGCCCAGCAGGCACAGCCCCAGGGTCATGCCGCCCCAGGAGCCGTAGTAGACGGCGTCGCAGAGGACGCCCACGGCCAGGCCGAAGCCGGCGCCGCCCACGGCGCCCTCCAGCACCGCCACGGTGATGGCGGCCACGGGCAGCAGCCGGGGGCTCACCCCCAGGACGGTGAAGCGGTTGAGGACGAAGACGTCCAGCCACCACACCGGCAGCAGGGAGAGGGCGTAGAAGAGCCATTTTAAGATAAAATCCTGTCGGGTCAAAGGTTACAACTCCTTGTCAGACGGGTCACTCCACGATGTCGAAGGACTTGATGATGAAGACCTGGACCAGGCTGTCCAGATCGGCAGAGGGCTGGATGACGGCGTACCGGGAGACGCCGGAGGCGTCGGTGTGGATGGACTCGATGGAGCCCACCACCAGGTCGGAGGGATAGTTGCCCCCCATGCTGGAGGTGAGCACCAGATCGCCGGTGATGAGCTCGGTGTTCTCGGGCAGGTAGGTGAGCTTCAGCTTGCCCTCGGCCATGAGGGCGAAGTCTCCCTCCAGGATGGCGATGGACTCGGTGCGGGAGAGGAAGGCGCCCATCTCCAGGTTGGCGTCGATCACCGTGAGCATGGTGGACCAGTTGGTCCCCACCTCATCGATGATGCCCACCAGGTTGCCGGCGGCGTCCACCACGCAGTTGCCCGCCGCCACCCCCTGGTCGGAGCCCTTGCTCAGGGTGAGGGTGGAGGACCAGTTGGTGCTGCTCCGGGCGGTTACCGTGGCCGACTCAAACACCAGCTCACGGCGCTTCTGGCGCAGGCCCAGCAGCTCCCGGAGCCGCTCGTTTTCCTTGCTGTCAGCCTCGCCCTCCCGGGCGGCGGCCTCCAGCTCGGCGATCTCGGCCTTGAGCCGTTCGTTCTCCGCCTGGAGCTCGTCATAGCGGAAGGAGTAGTTGTAGACCCCCTCCGCCCAGCCGGCCAGGGAGGAGATGCCGTTGCGGACGGGGGTGGTCACCACCCCCAGCACGTTGCCCAGGGGGTTGGGCACCCCCTGAAGGGCATAAGAGGCCACCGCCGTGATGGCACACAGCAGCACGGCGATGACCAGAATGAGCCATCCGTTGTTGCGGAAAAAGTCCTTCAAGGCGTTTCCTCCCCGGTCCCGCCGGCCAGGGGGTCCAGGCCGAAACGGGTGAGCATCCTGCCCAGGCGGCACAGGGGCAGGCCCATGACGTTGAAGTAGTCCCCCTCCAGGCGCTCTGCCAGCAGAGCCCCCAGGCCCTGGATGCCGTAAGCCCCCGCCTTGTCCATGGGCTCGCCGCTGGAGACATAGGCGTCGATCTCGGCGGCGGTGAGGGGACGGAAGGTGACGGCGGTGACCTCATGCTCGGTGAGGATGTCCTCCCCCCGGGCCAGGGTGACGCCGGTGTAGACCTGGTGGGTGCGGCCGGAGAGGGCGGTGAGCATGCTCACGGCCTCCTCCCTGCTGTGGGGCTTGCCCAGGATGGCTCCGTCCAGGGCCACCACCGTGTCGGCGGAGAGGATGAGAGCCCCCTCCCCCGCCTGGGCCCGGGCAGCCTCCCCCTTCCGCCGGGAGAGGAGCTCCACCGCCGCGCCGGGGTCGATGCCGTCGGGCAGGGACTCGTCGGCGTCGGTGGGCCGGACCACGAAGTCGCGGATGCCGATCTGTTCCAGAAGCTGGCGCCGCCGGGGAGACCCGGAGGCCAGAATGAATTCCATAGGGATGTGCTCCTTTCGAGCGCGTGCTTGCACGTGCGAGAGATGGCTTATGTGCCGGTCGAGCCGAAACCGCCGCTCCCCCGCTCGGTCTCGTCCAGGTCGGCCACGGGCACGGGGTTCACCTGGACCACCGGCACCACCGCCAGCTGGGCGATGCGGTCGGCGGGGGAAATGGTGTAGGGGGTGCGGGAGAGGTTGGTGAGCCCCACCTTGATTTCGCCCCGGTAGTCGCTGTCGATGACCCCCACCCCGTTGGAGAGGGCGATGCCGTGCTTGACGCCCAGGCCGGAGCGGGCAAAGACCAGGGCCACATAGGCCGCCGAGGGGAGGGCGATGGCGATGCCGGTGGGGATGCTCACCAGCTCACCGGGGGCAATGGTAACGGGCTCGTCCAGGCAGGCGTGCAGGTCCATGGCGGCGGCGCCGGCGCTGGCGTAGAAGGGATAGGGGATCTCCCCGCCGATCTTGGGGGAGACAGCCTTGATGGGTAAATCCATAGAAACCTCCAGGGAAAAGGGGGTCACTCCACGTCGCGGTAGTAGAGTCCCCGGGTGATGTCGTCCAGGGCGGGGCGCTCCTGGCCCAGGTACTGCCGGGCCACGTGGAGGCACTCCTGGGCGCTCTCGGTGGTAAAGCTCAGGCGGGCGGCCCAGGCCCCCACCCGGCGGTAGTCATTGGCCTTGTCGGCCAGGTAGAGCCGCTTGGCGTTAAAGATCTCGCTGCGGCAGCCGGGAGCCCGGAGCACCGGGAAACGCTCTCCCTTCCGGTCCACCAGCAGGCGGTTCTGGCCCTCACAGGACCGCTTGCAGCCGCCGTCCCGGTTTTTAAGGATGCAGTTTTCGGTGATCATCAGGGGCAGCCGGCCGTAGACCACCACCTCCAGGTCGATGAGCTTGGAGAGGTCCCGGATCTGGGCCAGCTTGAGCTCGAAGGAGGCGGTGCAGGAGGCAAAGCCCAGGCGCTTGAGCTCCTTGATGGCCTGGGAGTTGAAGACGGAGAGGCCGAAATCCCCCCGGAGGGTGAAGCCGTGGTCACGGGCGGGGGCGATGAGGTCCAGGGTGCCCACCAGGGCGTCGGTGACCCCCAGGCTCCGGGCGGCCTTCAGCTGCTTGTCCAGTCCCTCCCGCTCCCGGTCCCAGCAGATCCGGGGCAGGGTCACCCCCACCCGGACCCCGGCGGCCAGGGCGGCCTCGGCGGCCTCGGGGTGGGCGGCAAGCACCTCCGCCGGGAGATAGAGGAGGGCGGGCTTCAAATCGCACAGCGCCGGGGTGAGCTGCCCGGCGGAGCGGAGAGACAGGGTGAGGACGGGAGGCTCCTTGCGGTTTTCGTACCGGACTCCGGCGTGGAAGGGACCCACGTTGGGGGCGGTAGGGGCGGCGCCCCGCTGGCGGGTGAGTTCCTCCAGCACCTGGCGGCGCAGAGCGTTGAGGGCGGCCACCGGCACGGAGAGGTCGGGCTCCACCAGAGCCCGGACCTTGGCGCAGCGGTAGGGGGTGCCGCCGGTGCGGGCGAGCTGCTTCTCCACCGCCTCGGGGGTGAGGGGCTTGGTACGGGCGGCCTCGGGGACGGGGCCGGAGGCGGTGACCACCCGGCCGTCCACGTCCTGGACCCCCACCTGGATGGGTTCGCCGGGGCGGACCATGGCGTAGAGGATCACGTCCACCCGCTGGAGCTCGCCGCTCTGGTACTGGCTCCGGGCCTGGGCGAAGAGCTCCCGGGGCTCCGGGGTCTCCTCCCGGACGCCGAACATGGCGGGGCCCTTCTTGTCCTGATAGTAGCCGTCGGTGAAGCCCTGGCGGGAGAAGGCGGCCTCCAGGTCCCGGAGCTCCTGGTCGGTGGGCTCCCGGTCCTCCTTGATGGCCCGGGCGTAGACCCCGGTGACCACCGAGACGTACTCCGGCCGCTTCATGCGGCCCTCGATCTTCAGACACTTGACCCCCAGCTTCTTGAGGTCCTGGATGTAGCCGGCCAGGGACATGTCCTTGAGGGAGAGGGGGTTGCCGTCGGCCTTCTTGCCCCAGCCGTATTTGAGGCGGCAGGGCTGGGCGCACAGGCCCCGGTTGCCCGACCGGCCCCCGATGACGGAGGAGAAATAGCACTGGCCGGAGTAGCACATGCACAGGGCACCGTGGACGAAGGTCTCGATCTCGATGGGGGAGTTGAGGCAGATGTGCTCGATGGCGTCCCGGGAGAGCTCCCGGGAGAGGACCACCCGGGACATGCCCAGCTCGGCGCAGCGGCGCACGCCGTCCAGGGAGTGGACGGTGAGCTGGGTGGAGCCGTGGACGGCCAGGCCGGGGGCGGCCTGGCGGAGCATCCGCAGGATACCCAGGTCCTGGATGAGGATGGCGTCCACCCCCACCTCGGCGGCCTGGGCGGCCACCTGGGCGGCAGCGGGGAGCTCCCGGTCGGTGAGCAGGGTGTTGAGGGTCAGGTAGACCTTGGCACCCCGGACGTGGCAGTAAGAAACCGCCGAGGCCAGCTCCTCCAGGGAGAAGTTTTTGGCGTTGCGGCGGGCGTTGAAGTCCCCGTAGCCCAGGTAGACGGCGTCGGCGCCGGCCTGGATGGCGGCGGTGACGGCTTCCGGGGACCCGGCGGGGGCGAGCAGTTCCAGCATGGCAAAAGTCCTCCAAGGGGAAAAATGGTGGGTGCGTCACCGCCGCGGCCGGCGGAAGCCGGCCCGGCGCAGTGCGCCGCACAAGCGTTTTGGGCTTGGCCCAAAACCTTGCCGCAGGGGCAATTCACTTGCCCCGAGGATGTGAAGTCAAAAGGGGGTGCCCCGCGGGAGCGGTCAGCTCCCGTGGGGGGCGGTGACGGCTTCCGGGGACCCGGCGGGGGCGAGCAGTTCCAGCATGGCAAAA
>CAUBHZ010000107.1 GCA_958435885.1 uncultured Intestinimonas sp.
ACCGGCAACATCATCCCCTCCTCCACCGGCGCCGCCAAGGCCGTGGGCAAGGTCATCCCCTCCCTCAACGGCAAGCTGACCGGCATGTCCATGCGCGTGCCCACCCTGGATGTCTCCGTGGTGGACCTGACCGTCAACCTGGCCAAGCCCGCCAAGTACGACGAGATCTGCGCCGCCATGAAGAAGGCCTCCGAGGGTGAGCTGGCCGGCGTGCTGGGCTACACCGACGAGGACGTGGTCTCCTCTGACTTCATCAGCGATCCCCACACCTCCATCTTCGACGCCAAGGCCGGCATCGCCCTCACCGATACCTTCGTGAAGGTCGTGTCCTGGTACGACAACGAGTGGGGTTACTCCAACAAGGTGGTCGACCTCATCACCTATATGTACGGCGTGGACCACAAGTAAGCTTCCCTTTTCCTATTACGTTGCAGGAAGGCCGGACCCAGATGGGTCCGGCCTTCCTTCTATTTTCCCCTTGACAAAGGGGGCTCACTGTGTCTATACTGTATATGCTGGATATATACAGTATACCATCTCGAGGTGAACCATGGACATCATCATCAGCAACAGTGCCGGCGTGCCCATCTACGAGCAGATCACCCAGCAGATGAAGGGCCTCATTCTGCGGGGGGAGCTGAAGGAGGGGGAGGCCCTCCCCTCCATGCGGCTGCTGGCCAAGGAACTGCGCATCTCGGTCATCACCACCAAGCGGGCCTACGAGGAGCTGGAGCGTGAGGGTTTCCTCACCACGGTGCCCGGCAAGGGCTGCTTTGTGGCACCCAGGGATCTGGAGCTGGTCCGTGAGGACTGCCTCCGCCGGGTGGAGGAGCACCTCTCCCAGGCGGTGGACATCGCCAAGGGCGGCGGCATCTCCCTGGAGGAGCTCACCGGGGCGCTGAACATTCTATATGGAGACGAGTGATATGGCCAATCTCATCGAAGTGCGGGGTCTGTGCAAGGATTACGGCGATTTTTGCCTGGACCACGTGGACCTGACCCTGCCCGGCGGCACCATTCTGGGGCTCATCGGGGAGAACGGCGCCGGCAAGACCACCACCATTAAGGCCATCCTGGGGCTCATCCGCCCCGACGGCGGCACGGTGAAGGTGCTGGGCCGGGAGGTGACGGAGGGCAGCGACTTCCGGGAGGAGGTGGGCGTGGTGTTGGACGAGAGCGCCTTCCACGACCCGCTAAAGGCGCCCCAGGTGGGAAAGATCCTGGCCGGGTCCTACCGGAACTGGGACGCCCCCCTCTTTGACGCCTACCTGGACCGGTTCGGGCTGCCCCGGAACAAGAAGATCAAGGAATTTTCCAAAGGCATGAAGATGAAGCTCTCCATCGCCTCCGCCCTGGCCCACCACCCCCGGCTCCTCATTCTGGACGAGGCCACCGCCGGGCTGGACCCGGTGGTCCGCAACGAGCTGCTGGACGAGTTCCTCACCTTCATCCAGGACGAGGACCACGCCGTCCTCCTCTCCAGCCACATCACCAGCGACCTGGAGAAGGCGGCGGACTATGTGACCTACCTCCACAGGGGCAGAGCGGTCCTCCAGGGAGCCAAGGATGAGCTGCTGGACCGCTACGGGCGGCTGGTGTGCGCCCGGGCCGACCTGGCGGCGGTGGACCCTGCCCTGCTGGAGGGCACCCGGGTGAGCCAATTCGGCTGCGAGGCCCTGGTAAAGGACCGGCAGGCCTTCCGCCGCCGGTACCCCGACCTGACGGTGGACCCGGTGACTCTGGAGGACATCATGGTATTTACGGTAAGGGGGGACGAAGCATGACAGGTCTCATCAAAAAAGACTTCTACCTATCGGTCAGCATGTTCAAAAGCTATGTGCTGGTGGCAGCCGTCTTTGCCCTCCTCACCCTGGCGGGCATCTACGACATTTCCTTTTTCGTCACCTACATGTCGGTGATGTGCATCATGATCCCGGTGAATCTCTTCGCCTACGAGGAGCAGGCTCGTTGGGACAAGTACGCCGCCGCCCTCCCCTCCGGCCGGGCGGGGGTGGTGAAGGCCCGATACCTCTTCACCGTTCTGGTCTGTCTGGGCTCTCTGGCCTTTGCCCTGCTCCTCCAACTGATCGTGGCTCTCTTCACCGGCGCACAGGGTCAGGAGCGGACGGATCTGCTCCTCAGCGGCCTCTTCCCCGCCGCCTACGGCTGCTTCATGAACGCCATCCTCCTCCCCCTCCTCTTCAAGTTCGGCTCACAGAAGGGGCGGATCTACCTGATCCTGGCCCTGGGCGTGGGGGTGGGCGTCATCTTCGGCGGCCTCACCGGCCTCAAGGAGATGGGTATCTCCCTCTCCGAGCTGACCCTTCCCCTCTTTGTGCTGCCGGTGGTAGGACTGCTGGCGCTGATTCCCTCCTATCTCCTCTCCCGGCGCATCTTTTTCCACAAAGACCTCTGAAATTGTGGAAAAAACGGGCGGCATGTCTGCACATGCCGCCCGTTTCTCTTATCTTTCCTCAGGAGAAGGAGATGTCGTAGACACCGTAGCCCGCCTGAGAGTGGAAAATGGACTTCACCACCAGCAGCTTCACATTGGCCGCCCGGTTCAGGGGAACGCTGATGGTCTGAGGGGCGCCGTCCCACTTGAGGTCGTAGCTGGTGCTCAGCTCACCGTCCAGATAGACCTCCAAGGTGGCGTCGTCCGCCTCCGTCCCGTCCACATGGCCCACGGTGAAGGTCATGGTGCTGTACTTCAGGTCGGTATTCCAGAGGGCGTAGGACGCGGTGGTGGACACTCCGCTCTTGTCCTGGAGCATGACGCCCTCGGTGATGTCCTTCCCGGACACGGTCATGAAGGCCTTGGGATCACTGCCGTCGTAGATGGCGCTCCACTTGTTGATCTCATAGGGGGGCAGCAGCTTCATCCAGCTGTCGGCCTGGCCCGGGACCTGGCCCACATAGACGGTGGCGGTGTCACCGTCCCAGGTGACCTCCTTGCCCAGGGCTTCGCCGATGGCGCGGACGGGCAGATAGGTGGTGCCGCCGCTGGCAAAGGGCTCCACCACGTTGCCGTTGGCATCGGTGGGGGTGATCTCCTTGCCGTCCACCACGATGCGGATGCCCATATAGTTGGCCTCGATCATCTTGGTGGTGACGGCGCTGGCAGCGAAGGCTGTTCCGCAGAGCAGTCCGGCGACCACGACCAGTGACAGGATACGGGTGCGGGTAAGCTTTTTCATCATACTTCCTCCCAATTTCTGTATTTTGGTCTGTGCGCGGACCTCAAAGAGGGGCCCTTTGCCCCTATTCTGCGCCTTTCCGCCCGTCTTGTCAAGCGGGCGCAGCCCCCTACCGGAGCAGCTCCCAGGCGGTGCCCAGCCGGCGGTAGAGGTGCTCCGCCCGGTCCACCGCCGGCGGCTCCCCATCCCAGTCGAACTGCACACAGGTCCCACAGGCTGTGGAAAGCTCCCGGGGCACCGGCATGAGCCGGGTGGAACAGGCGCCGGAACTGTGGAGCACACGGCTGGCCAATATGCTGTCAAATTGTGAGGAAAAGGTGGCCAGATAGGTCATGGAGAGCCCTTCTTTCCCCTCCCGGAGGGAGGTATGTGAGAGGAAGAAAGCCCCTTACGTATCCCCGGTGCACCAGGGATACATAAGGGGCTTTTCTGATTCAGCGTGGGGTAATCCGAGGGATCACACCAGCTGCACGATGGCCATCTCGGCGGCATCGCCCCGACGGGGGCCGATCTTCACAACGCGGGTGTAACCGCCGTTGCGGGAGGCGTACTTGGGGCCGATCTCGTCGAAGAGCTTCTTGGCCACATCCTCCTTGGTGATGAAGGCCAGAGCCTGACGATAGGTGGCCAGGTTGTTGTGCTTGGCCAGGGTGATCATCTTCTCGGCCACAGGAGCCACTTCCTTGGCGCGGGCGTAGGTGGTCTTGATCTGGCCGTTCTCCAGCAGATAGGTCACCATGGCGCGGAGCATAGCCTTACGCTGGTCAGAACGCTTACCAAGCTTACGATATCCGGACATTGTGATACACTCCTCAATCGGCGTTTCGCACAGCGAACGCCCTTCTCTGTAAATTCGTCCTGAGGGCGCTTGCCCTCGGGAGGACGTGGGACCGGGGATAACCCCGGGTCCGGGAGGGGACGTTACATGCCCCCCGGACCGCCCTCCGGTACAGCCTTAGTTGTTGCTGTCGTCGCTGGCCAGGGACAGGCCCATCATGGCCAGCTTGTTGATGACCTCTTCCAGGCTCTTGCGGCCCAGGTTGCGCACCTTCATCATCTCGTCCTCGGTCTTGGAGATGAGGTCCTCCACCGTGTTGATGTTGGCGCGCTTGAGGCAGTTGAAGGACCGGACCGACAGGTCCAGCTCCTCGATGGTCAGCTCCAGCACCTTGTCCCGCTGGGCCTCCGCCTTCTCCACCACCGTGGACTTGTTGCCCATGGTCTCAGAGAGATCGGTGAAGAGCATGAAGTGGTCCACCAGGATCCGGGCGCCCAGACTCACCGCGTCCCGGGCGGTGATGGTGCCGTTGGTCCACACCTCCAGGGTCAGCTTGTCGAAGTCGGTGAGGTCGCCCACACGGGTGTTCTCCACCGTGTAGTTCACCTTCTTCACAGGCGTGTAGATCGAGTCCACCGGGATGAGCCCGATGACCGTCTGGGCCGGCTTGTTCCGGTCGGCGGGGACGTAGCCACGGCCGTGGGACAGGGTCAGCTCCATGTTGAGGGAGGCGTCAGGGCCCAGGGTGGCAATGTGGTGGTCGGGATTGAGGACCTCCACCTCACCGTCGGCCTTGATGTCGCCGGCGGTGACCTCGCACTCGCCGTTGGCCTCGATATAGACGGTCTTCACGCCCTCGGAGTGCAGCTTGGCAATGATGCCCTTCACGTTGAGGACGATCTCAGTCACATCTTCCTTGACGCCGGGAATGGTGCAGAACTCGTGCTGGACGCCGGCGATCTTGATGGAGGTCACCGCGGTGCCAGGCAGAGAGGACAGCAGGATCCGGCGCAGGGAGTTCCCCAGAGTGGTGCCGTAGCCGCGCTCCAGCGGCTCCACCACGTACTTGCCATAGGAGCCGTCGCCAGGATTTTCCACGCATTCGATGCGCGGCTTTTCGATTTCTACCATGAAACAGTTACCCTCCTTGTTGCGGCGGCAGAACGGGCAGGCTCTGCCGTATCGTCGTTAGGTTCATTGGGACGCGGGGGCGATGCCCCCGCTCTCCCACAGTCGAGGGTATCAAATGAATTACTTAGAATACAGCTCGACGATCAGGTGCTCCTCGATGGGCAGGTCGATGTCCTCCCGGGCGGGAGTGCCGACGACCTTGGCCACCAGGGTGTTCTGGTCGAAATCAAGCCACTTGGGGGCGGGGCGGGAGCCGTTGGCCTCCAGGGAAGCCTTGAACTTGTCCAGGCTGCGGCTGGAGTCCTTCAGAGCGATGACCTCGCCGGGCTTCACCAGGTAAGAGGGGATATCCACCTTCTTGCCGTTGACGGTGAAGTGGCCGTGACGGACCAGCTGACGGGCCTCGGGACGGCTCATGGCGAAGCCCAGACGGTAGATGACGTTGTCCAGGCGGGACTCCAGGATGGCCAGCAGGTTCTCACCGGTGACGCCCTTCTTGGAGGAAGCCATCTCGTAGTACTTGGCGAACTGGCTCTCCAGCACGCCGTAGTAGCGGCGGGCCTTCTGCTTCTCGCGCAGCTGCATGCCGTACTCGCTCATCTTCTTGTTCCGCGCGTTGCCGTGCTGGCCGGGCGCGAAGGGGCGGCGCTCCATGGCGCACTTGTCGGTGTAGCAGCGGTCACCCTTCAGGAAGAGCTTCTGGCCCTCCCGGCGGCACATGCGGCAGACCGCTCCGGTATATCTTGCCATATTGTAATTCCCTCCTCTAAATCAGACGCGGCGGCGCTTGGGCGGCCGGCAGCCGTTGTGGGGAACGGGGGTCACGTCCTTGATGAGGGTGACTTCCAGGCCCACGGCCTGCAGGGCGCGGATGGCGGCCTCACGGCCGGCGCCGGGGCCCTTCACGTACACCTCCACGGTCTTCAGGCCGTGCTCCATGGCCGCCTTGGCGGCGGTCTCAGCGGCGGTCTGAGCGGCGAAGGGGGTGGACTTACGGGAGCCGCGGAAGCCAAGGCCGCCGGAGGAGGCCCAGCTCAGGGCGTTGCCGCCCATGTCGGTCACGGTGACCATGGTGTTGTTGAAGGAGGAGCGGATGTGCACCTGGCCCTTCTCGATATTCTTACGCTCGCGGCGCTTACGCACCACTTTCTTGCCGTTCTTAGCAGCAGTAGCCATGTGTATCTTCCCTCCTTACTTCTTCTTATTGGCGACGGTACGCTTGGGACCCTTGCGGGTACGGGCGTTGGTCTTGCTGCGCTGGCCGCGGACGGGCAGGCCCTTGCGGTGCCGCATGCCGCGGTAGCAGCCGATCTCGGTCAGGCGCTTGATGTCCATGGCGACATCGCGGCGGAGGTCGCCCTCCACGGTGTAGCCGTTGGCGATCACTTCACGCAGCTTGGCCTCGTCGTCCTCGGTGAGATCCTTCACGCGGGTGTCGGGGTTGATCCCGGCCTCCTTCAGGATCTTGTTGGCGCTGGTGCGCCCAATGCCGAAGATGTAAGTGAGACCGATCTCCACTCTCTTATCCTTCGGCAGGTCAATGCCGGCAATACGTGCCATATTTCTTCAGCGCCTCCTTTAACCTTGTCTCTGCTTATGCTTGGGGTTTTCGCAAAT
>CAUBHZ010000108.1 GCA_958435885.1 uncultured Intestinimonas sp.
ATGATGGGCAACTACAACGGCCTCTTCCTCCCCATGTATGTGGTGGGCTACATCTGCTCCGCCCCCTTCTTTGTCGGCGGCGTGGTGGTCTCCCAGCGCCACGGCCAGAAGAGGACCCTGGTCTCCTTCACTACCCTGGCCCTCATCATGTACGTGGGCGTCACCGTGCTGCTCGCCCTGTGGCAGCCCGGCAGCGAGACCTTTACCCTGAAATTCTTCCTCCTGCCGGAGGGCGGCATCTCCCTGAGCTATATCAACCTCTACACCGTCCTCTTCCTCCTCTGCTACGGCATCGGCTACGGCGCCTACTACTCCACCGCCGACATGTCCATCCCCATGGTGGCCGACTGCTCCGACTATGAGACCTACCGCACCGGCAACTATGTTCCCGGCATCATCGGCACCCTCTTCTCCCTGGTGGACAAGCTGGTCTCCTCCCTGAGCACCACCATCGTGGGTCTGGCCGTCTTCGCCGTGGGCCTCACCAAGCTCCCCGACACCCACACCCCCTACGTGGACGGCATGAAGTGGCTCACCATCATCCTCTTCTGCGTCATCCCCATGGTGGCCTGGGTGTTCACCCTCATCGCCATGAAGGGCTACAAGCTCACCGGCAAGCGCATGAAGGAGATCCAGGCCGTCAACGCTGTGCGCAAGGATGCCATCTCCAAGGGTATGAGCGTGGAGGAGGCCATGGCCACCTGGGTGACCATCGACCAGGTCCCCCACGAGTTCCGGGACTGAGCCCGGCCTACATCAGCAACAGAATACAGGAGGCATTATGAAACTTTCCTTCCGCTGGTACGGAGAGAGCGATCCCATCTCTCTGGAATATATCCGTCAGATCCCCGGTATGCGCTCCATCGTCACCGCCGTCTACGACGTCAAGCCCGGCCAGGTGTGGCCGGAGGAGTCCCTGGCCAAGCTGAAGCGGGACTGCGACGAAAACGGTCTCATCTTCGACGTGGTGGAGTCCATTCCCGTCCACGAGGACATCAAGCTGGGCCGCGGCGACGTGGATGAGCTGCTGGAGGTCTACTGCGAGAACATCCGCCGCTGCGCCAAGTACGGCGTCAAGTGCGTCACCTACAACTTCATGCCCGTCTTTGACTGGACCCGGACCCAGCTGGACAAGAAGGCGCCCGACGGCTCCACCAGCCTGGTCATGTACTGGGAGCAGATGAAGGGCCTGGACCCCCTGAAGGACGACATCCACCTGCCCGGCTGGGACTCCAGCTACACCCAGGAGGAGGTCCGGGAGCTGATCTCCGCCTACGGCGCTCTGGGCGAGGAGGGCCTGTGGGCCAACCTGGAGCGGTTCCTCAAAAAAGTCATCCCCGTGGCCGAAGCGTGCGGCGTCAAAATGGCCATCCACCCCGACGATCCCCCGTACCCCATCTTCGGCCTGCCCCGCATCATCACCTGCGAGGCCAACCTGGACCGTTTCCTGAAGCTCTGCGACAGCCCCGCCAACTGCCTGTGCCTGTGCACCGGCTCCCTGGGCTGCGCCCGGAGCAACGACGTGGCCGCCATGGTCCGCAAGTACTCCGCCATGGGCCGCATCGCCTTCATGCACATCCGCAACGTGAAGATCATGGAGGACGGCTCCTTTGAGGAGCGGGCCCACCTCTCCTCCTGCGGCAGCCTGGACATCTACGAGATCGTCAAGGCCCTGGTGGAGACCGGCTTTGACGGCTACGTCCGGCCCGACCACGGCCGCATGATCTGGGGCGAGACCGGCAAGCCCGGCTACGGCCTCTTCGACCGCGCCCTGGGCGCCACCTACATCAACGGGCTCTTCGAGGCCTGCGAGAAAGACCGCCGAGCCTGAACCCAAGTCCGGCTCACTGAGAAAGGAACCTTTATCATGAAGAAAAATGTGATCGATACCGACCTCACCGGCAAGGTGGCCGTGGTCACCGGCGCCGGCGGCGTGCTCTGCTCCACCTTCGCCAAGGACCTGGCCCAGGCGGGCGCCAAGGTGGCCCTGCTGGACCTGAACCAGGAGGCCGCCCAGAAGTTCGCCGACGAGATCACCGCCGAGGGCGGTGTGGCCAGGGCCTACGCCTGCAACGTGCTGGACAAGGAGGCCTGCTACGCCGTGGCCGACCAGGTGGAGGCCGACCTGGGCAAGTGCGACATCCTCATCAACGGCGCCGGCGGCAACAACCCCCGTGCCACCACCGACAAGGAGTACTTTGAAAACGGCGACATGGACGCCGAGACCAAGAGCTTCTTCGACCTGGACAAGAGCGGCGTGGAGTTCGTCTTCAACCTGAACTTCATCGGCACCCTGCTGCCCACCCAGGCCTTCGCCCGCCAGATGGTGGGCCGGGAGGGCTGCAACATCCTGAACATCTCCTCCATGAACGCCTACACCCCCCTCACCAAGATCCCCGCCTACTCCGGCGCCAAGGCCGCCGTCAGCAACTTCACCCAGTGGCTGGCCGTCCACTTCTCCAAGGTGGGCATCCGGGTCAACGCCATCGCCCCCGGCTTCTTCTCCACCCAGCAGAACCAGAAGCTCCTCTTCAATGAGGACGGCACCCCCACCCCCCGCACCGGCAAGATCCTGTCCGCCACCCCCATGGGCCGCTTCGGCGACACCGAGAAGGAGCTCTCCGGCGCCGTCCTCTTCCTGCTTAACAACGAGGCCGCCAGCTTCATCACCGGCGTGTGCATCCCCATCGACGGCGGCTTCTCCGCCTATTCCGGCGTGTGAGCCACACCCGGCCATTTTTCCCATCCCCAGCGCCCGTCTGCAAGAGCAGGCGGGCGCTCTTTTTTGCCCCCGTTGGGGAATGTTTTGCCGCTGTTTAGAAATTGTTTCGATTTTCTCGGCCGTCCGTTGAGGTTTTGCCCCTACAATGAGGTCTGTGAATCAACCACGCGGAAAGGACGGCTGGAAGCATGACGCTGAATCTGAAGAAAAACTCCGACCCCGCCCGGAATGACACCGGCGGGCTCGCCGTGAAGAAAAAGGGACGCCGGAAAGGGCGGGTCAAAAAGCTGGTGGCCGTGGTGCTGGTGTGCGCCATCATTGGTGGCGGCGCCTGGTACTTCCTGGGCGGCGACCAGAACACCGCTGCCGCGGCCGACACCGCCTACACCACCGCCGAGGTGACCCGGCAGACCATCACCTCCACCATCACCGGCAGCGGTACCCTGGAGGCGGCGGACTCCTACTCCGTCACCACCCTGCTGGAGGGCACCATTCTCACCGCCGATTTTGAGGAAGGCGATCAGGTGGAGGAGGGCACCGTCCTCTACACCATCGACTCCTCCGACGCCTCCAGCTCCCTGGAGCAGTCCCAGATCTCGGTGAACCAGGCCCAGCGCAACTACAACAACGCCGTGGAGAACCTGGATGACCTCACCGTCACCGCTCCCGTCTCCGGCCGCATCCTCTCCCTGGACGTGGAGGTGGGGGACGATGTGAGCGCCGGGCAGACGGTGGCCACCATCCGCAACTCCGACGTGATGGAGCTCACCGTCCCCTTCCCCGCCGACGACGCCCAGAGCTTCTATGTGGGCCAGACCGCCTCGGTCACCCTGGACTCCACCTTTGAGACCCTCACCGGCACCGTCACCAAGATCGCCGCCAACACCGAGGTCCTCACCGGCAACATGATCGTCCGTGATGTCACCATCCAGGTGTCCAACCCCGGCGGCATCACCACCACCCAGAGCGCCTCCGCCGAGGTAAACGGCGTGGGCAGCAGCTCCGGCGGCACCTTCACCTATGCCGACGAGTCCACCGTGACGGCCGGCGTGGCGGGCACCGTGGCCTCTATTTCCGTCTCCGAGGGAGATTGGGCGGACAAGAACCAGACCATCCTCACCCTCACCAGCGAGAGCCTCAGCGACCAGGTCCAGAGCGCCTCCGAGAGCCTGCGCAACGCCGAGATCTCCTACGACAAGCAGACCGAGCAGCTGGACGACTACACCATCACCGCCCCCATCACCGGCACCATCGTGGACAAATACTACAACGCCGGCGAGATCAGCGAGGCCAACCAGGTCATGTGCACCATCTACGATCTGTCTTACCTCACCATGACCCTCAGCGTGGATGAGCTGGACATCTCCGACATCGCCGTGGGCCAGACTGTCTCGGTCACCGCCGACGCCGTGGAGGGCCAGACCTACACCGGCGTGGTCACCAAGGTCAGCGTGGCGGGCACCTCCACCGGCAGCGCCACCACCTACCCCGTCACCATCCGCATCGACGAGACCGACGGCCTTCTCCCCGGCATGAGCGTGGACGCCACCATCGAGCTGGACAGCGCCGAAAACGTGCTGGCCATCCCCACCGCCGCCCTCAACCGGGGCAACACCGTCCTGGTCACCGCCGACTCCCCCAGCGCCGTCAACGCGGTGACCCAGGCACCCGAGGACACGGAAGGCTCCGCGGCCCCGGAGGGCAGCGAGGCTCCGGCCGAAGTGCCTGAGGAGAGCGCCGCCGGCCAGCAGCAGTATGTCTCTATCCCCGTCACTGTAGGCATCAGCGACGACAACTACATCGAGATCACCTCCGGCCTCCAGGAGGGCGACGTGGTGGCCTACATCCCCACCACCTCCTCCAGCGGCGGCATGGGCATGATGATGGGCGGCATGCCCGGCGGTATGGGCGGCGGCGCCATGGGCGGCGGAGGCGGCATGCCCAGCGGCGGCAGACCCGGCGGCATGTAAGGAGGTCCCCATGAGAGCACTCATCGAATTTCAGCAGGTGTGCAAGTACTACTACATGGGCGACACCACGGTGGTGGCCGCCGACCACATCTCCTTCCAGGTCTACAAAGGGGAGTTTGTGGCCATCGTGGGCCAGTCCGGCTCCGGTAAGTCCACCTGCATGAACATCATCGGCTGTCTGGACGTCCCCTCCGAGGGCACCTACCTGCTGGACGGCCGGGACGTGGGCCAGATGAACAAAAACGAGCTGGCCGAGATCCGCAACGAGCTGCTGGGCTTCATCTTTCAGCAGTATAACCTGCTCCCCAAGCTTAACCTCCTGGAAAACGTGGAGGTCCCCCTGATGTACGCCGGCGTCCCCAAAAAGGAGCGCCGGGAGCGGGCCATGGTGGCCCTGGAGATGGTGGGCCTGGCTGACAAGATGAAGCACAGGCCCAACGAGCTCTCCGGCGGCCAGCAGCAGCGGGTGTCCATCGCCCGGGCCCTGGTGGGAGAGCCGTCGGTGATCCTGGCCGACGAGCCCACCGGCGCCCTGGACTCCCGCACCGGCCGTGAAGTGCTGGGCATCCTCCAGGAGCTCCACGCCGCCGGCCACACCGTGGTCCTCATCACCCACGACAACTCCATCGCCGTCCAGGCCCAGCGCATCATCCGTCTGGAGGACGGTCACGTCATCTACGACGGGCCCTCCGATGCGCCGGAGGCCGTGGTCACCCCCAACGCCGCGGGGCGGTTCGGAGGTGTCCCCTCATGAGCATCCTGGAATCCGTGGAGCTGGCCCTCAAGAACATTGTCTCCAGCAAGACCCGCACCCTCCTCACCATGCTGGGCATCATCATCGGCGTGGCCGCCGTCATCGTCATCGTGGGCCTGGGCAACGGCCTGGAGCAGTATGTCACCGACAGCTTCTCCGACATGGGCACCAACACCCTCACCGTCACCGTCATGTCCCGGGGCTCCACCCGGACCCTCAGTGTGGACGAGATGTATGAGATCGTGGACGAGAACAGCCAGTATCTGGACCTGTGCTCCCCCACCGTCACCATGCCCGGCTATGTGAAGATCGGCTCCGACACCATCTCCTCCACCTCCGTCCAGGGAGTCAGCGAGGACTACTTCTCCATCTCCGGCGACACAGTGGCCTCCGGCCGGGGCCTTCAGTACAGCGACATGGCCACCCGGAACAAGGTCTGCGTCATCGGCGCCTACCTGAACCTGGCCTATTACGGCGGCAACGCCGTAGGCCAGACCCTGCGGGTGGGCGGCCAGAGCCTCACCATCGTGGGGGTCCTGGCCCAATCCGGCGAGGACCTGGAGGAGGGTGGCAGCGACGACTGTCTCTACCTCCCCTACACCACCGCCTCCCGCATCGCCGGGGACGTGAGCAGCTACGTCATCACCATGCGGGATGAGGACCACATCGACGAGAGCGTGGCCGTGCTGGAGTCCGCCCTCTATCAGGTCTTCGCCAGCGACGACTACTACACCGTCACCAGCATGGCCGAGATGCTGGAGACCATGACCAGCATGATCAATATTCTGGTGGGCGTCCTGGCCGGCATCGCCGCCATCTCCCTGGTGGTGGGCGGCATCGGCATCATGAACATCATGCTGGTCTCCGTCACCGAGCGCACCCGGGAGATCGGCATCCGCAAGTCCCTGGGCGCCAAGGAGCGCTACATCATGGAGCAGTTCGTCATTGAAGCCGCCTGCACCAGCGCCCTGGGCGGCATCATCGGTATCCTGATGGGGGACGGCCTCTCCATGGTAGCCTCCAAGGTGGTCACCCGGCTCATGGAGGAGACCCTCACCGTGGCTCCCACCCTCTCCGCCGTGGCCCTGGCCTTCGGCATCTCGGTGGGCATCGGCATCCTCTTCGGCTACCTGCCCGCCAAAAAGGCCGCC
>CAUBHZ010000109.1 GCA_958435885.1 uncultured Intestinimonas sp.
AAGTGCACCGCCCAGCTCATGCGGGACTTCGGCTCCATCCCCTCCCCCCAGAACTGCTTCCTGCTGAACATCGGTCTGGAGACCCTTCCCCTGCGCATGGCCAAGCACTGCGCCAACGCCCAGGCGGTGGCGGAGTACCTGGAGAAGCACCCCAAGGTGGCGTGGGTCAACTACGCCGGCCTGCCGGGCAACAAGTATTATGAGCGCGCCCGGAAGTACCTGCCCAACGGCAGCTGCGGCGTGGTCTCCTTCGGAGTCAAGGGAGGCCGGAGCGCAGCGGAGACCTTCATGGCCGGTCTGAAGCTGGCCTCCATCGCCACTCACGTGGCCGATGCCAAGACCTGCGTCCTCCACCCCGCCTCCTCCACCCACCGCCAGATGAACGACGAGGAGCTGGCCGCGGCTGGGGTAGCCCCCGACCTGGTTCGCTTCTCAGTGGGCATTGAGGATGTGAAGGACATCATCGCGGACCTGGAGCAGGCGCTGGCCGGGGTGTGACAGGCGTCCCAGCTGGACCCTGCATGCGGAAGGATGGGAAAACTGCCGGAGCCGGATCTTCCGGCTCCGGCGGGACCAGAAGGAGGGACTGTCATGGCAAAGGAAACAGTTTTGCTATACAACTGCGGGGGCGATGAATTTAAGACGCTGCGGGCCCTGCTCATGATGCTCCGGGTCCGGGTCCGCATGGTGGAGCCTTCCCGGTACCACCTGCCCCTGGAGCAGGTGGCCGCCGGAAAAGGCGAAGAGGACCCGAAACAGCAGGCGGATATCCCGGAAGCGATGATGGTCTTCTGTGACCTGGGGCCCGGCAGGCTGGACCAGCTGCTGAACACCATGCGCAGGACGGAGTTTCCGCCTGTGCTCCTGAAGGCAGTGCTGACTCCCACCAACCGGACGTGGGATTCCCGCCAGCTCTGGCAGGAGCTGCGCCGGGAGCACGAGGCGATGCGGGGCGGTCAGGAAACCCAGTAAAAATTCATTGACAAACCCCTGTAAAAATTGTATAATAATCAAGCGGTTCTGAAAGAGCCGCTGATTTGCGGCTGTGCTGGAATTGGTAGACTGGCAAGCTTGAGGTGCTTGTGTCCTATGGGCGTACGGGTTCGACTCCCGTCAGCCGCACCACCAGAAAACCCCGAAAGTCCTTTGAGTGCAAGACTTTCGGGGTTTTACTATTTCTGTAAAAGGCGTCTTAGGCATGATTGCGCATCTTTCTTTTAGTCGTGAGATCAAGAAGTCCCCTACCGCCTGACTGGCCGCTGCCTTGGATAGGCATAGATATTTAGAGTGGTGGATACCTGAAAATGGCCTGAATTTGCAGCTGCGGTTTGCCCATCGGCACGGGAGTTTATCAGTAGAACTGCATTGAGATGGCAGAAAGCACGGACGACAAGAAAAAAGTATAGAAAAACGAAGGCCCGTGAGCACGACTTGTCGTGCCCACGGGTCCTTTTTCTATGGGACAGAGGGAAGCCGGGATCAGTTGTTGATGCCGGTCCACTGCTCGGAGCCGCCGGCCTTGATGTGGCCGTGGCTGTTTGAAGCCTCCATGATGGGGTAGAAGGCCCAATGGCTGCTGTTCAGGTCAGAGAAACTGACCAGCCGGTCCAGGCTGCGGTCCACGAAGCTCTGGTCCGGGGTCCGGCCCAGCATGTGGTTGACGATCACGGCCACCTCGGCCCGGGTGATGGAGCCGCTGGGGTGGAAGGTGCCGTCGGGGTAGCCGCCGATCCAGCCGTACTCTGCGGCGCTGGCCACATAGGGGTAGAACCAGTCCTGCGCGGACACATCGGGGAAGCTGCACCGGGCACTGGGAGCCATATCGGCGAAGGAGAGGGCCGCCGCCGCGAACTCAGCCCGGGTGATGGTGCTGTTGGGGTGGAAGGTGCCGTCAGGATAGCCGGTGAACATGCCCAGGGAGGCCAGCGTCTCCACTGCGTCAGCGTACCAGGCGCCGTCGGGTACATCGGAGAAGGAGACCGTGGCGGGCACATTCTGGTCATTCAGAAGGGCGTAGAACATCTGAGCCACCTCGGCCCGGGTCATGTTTCGGTCAGGGCCGAAGGTGCCGTCGGGATAGCCGCTGAGGTAGGCGATGTGGTCCCGGGTATTCAGCCAGCGGTCCACGCCGTTCAGCTTCTGGCTGGCGGTAAAGACAGCGGTGATGGTGTGGTTCTTATGCACCTTCTCGAAGGTGTAGCGGCCCACGGCTCCCACGCTCCTGCCGTCCACCAGCACGTCCGCCAGCTCATAGCCCTCGTCCGCCTGGATGATGAAGCTCTTGTTCCGGTCATAGGCCACCTGCACCCGGCCGTCCGGGCTGATGGAGCCGCCCTCGCCGGCCGTGGCGGTGATGGTCAGATAGGTGATGCCGCCGTCGTCATCGTCGTCGTCATCATCGTCACCGCCCTCGTCGGTCTCCGTAAAGGTGACGCGGATGGTGTGGTTCTCCGTCACCTCCTCAAAGGTGTAGGAGCTGCGGACACGCTCACTGTCTCCGTCCACCCGGACACGGTCGATCTCATAGCCGCGGTCGGGGTCAAAGTCAAAGCGCTGGTCCCCGCCGTCCGGGACGAACACATCCCCCTCCGGGTCGATGCCGCCGCCGCTTCCGGCGGAGGCTTCGATGGTCCAGTAGGAGGGCTCGTCGGGCACGCCGTCTTCGTCCTCATCTGCACCGAAATAGGCCACCACTTCGCTGTCCTCCCGGATATCCTCCAGGGTCCAGCTGCCGGTAAAGGCGTTCTCCGGGTCGTTGTTGGAGTAGACCACATCGCCGTTGACGGTGATGTAGTCCAGGGCACAGCCGTCCTCGGCGTGGATGGTGAAGGGCAGATCATCTCCGGCGTCTACGGTCGCCTCGGTGGGATCGATGGAGCCCTGCTCCTCGCTGTCCGAGGAGGCGGTGACGGTGTACTGCTCCTCCTCCGGCTCCTCCTTGTCGTCGGGCACGCCGTTGCCATACTCGTCCTCGCCGAAGGTGACCACAACTTCGGCCGCTTCCTGAACATTTTCCAGCGTCCAGGTGCCCTCAAAAGGAGCGGTTATATCGTCGTTGGTGTACTCAGTTTTACTGTTCACCTGGATGGTGTCCAGGGCATAGCCGTCCTTGGCGTCGATGGTGAACTCCACGTCCTCTCCGGCGTTTACGGTCTTGCTGGTCGGATCAATGGAGCCGCCCTCGCCCTCCACGCGGGCGGTGACGGTGTACTGGGTCTCAGTGACATCGGGCTCGCCGTTGCCGTCCTCGTCATAGCCCCAGGCGGCCCAGACCGCCTTGTCCTCATCCATAGAGACAGAGGTCACGGTGTCGGGGGCGGTGTCGTTGCCGCTGTAAATGGTTTCGTGGTCGTCCTCAGTCATCCAGCCGATGAAGAGGACGGGGACATCCTGCTGTCCGTTGTACTCCACAGCATCGTGGGTGGGAGCAGCGATGTCGTTCAGAGTATGCGGGCCTGCCGCCACATCGTTTACCACATATGGATCAGTTTGACCGTCGAACGCGCCGCCGTTGGCGTGGTAGGTCAGGGTATAGGCGTCTTCCGGCTCGTTGGCGTCAGGCACACCGTTGTCGTCCTCGTCCAGACCGAAGGTGACAGAAATCGTGTGATCCTCCGTCACATCCTTAAAGGTGTAGGAAGTCCAGCTGGTGCCGGGGGCGGGAGCCGTTCCGTCATTTTTATGCGCTGTGCTGTCAATGGTGATGGTGTCCACGGCGTAGCCGCTGGCGGGGGCGATGGTGAAGGTGGCGTTTCCTCCATCGGACACATAGGCTTCTTCGGGGCTGATGGAGCCGTTGTCCCCGGCGGTGGCGGTGATGTGGTGGTCATCTTCGGTGACATCCGGTTTGCCGTCGTCGTCCCCGTCCAGGCCCCACACCGCGTAGACCACCATATCGCCGCTGATGGTCACGGTGCGTCCACAGAGGGTGGGCAGAGAATCGCCATCGCCGCGCTCATAGACAGCTTCGCTGTTGTCTGTGGCGGTCCAGCCGATGAACAGCACCTTATGGCCGTCCTGGTCGGCGTGGGAGGGATGATACTCGTCTGTGGATTTCAGAGTGTGTCTGTCCCCGTCGTTCAGGCCGGTCTCCGTCTTTTCGGTCGTGCCCTCACTGCCGAAATATCCGCCGTTGGCGTCATAGGTCAGGGTGCGGTCGTACTTGTCCGGAGTGCCGTCTTTGTCCGTATCCACCGCAAAGGTGACGGTGATGGCGTAGTTGGACCGGACATCACTCAAGGTGAGGGTTCCGCTGGCATACCCGGGGATGTTGTGCTCCCCGTCGTTGGGGTAGGTTTCAGTTTTTGTCGTGTGATCAAGAATATCCCGCGTCTCAATTTTGACGGTGTCCAGGGCGTAGTTTGTATCGGGAGTGATGGTAAATTCGGCATCCGTCCCGGCGATCACATAGCGGGTCGGGGGCGTGATGGAGCCGTTGCCTCCATCAACAGAAGCGGTGATGCCATAGGACTCATCCTGCACGTCGGGTTTGCCGTCGCCGTTTGTGTCATAGCCCCATACGGCGTAGACGGTCTTATCCTCCGAAGAGACATCCACCGTGGCGGCGAGGATGCTGTCATCATAGCTGTCATCCAGGCCGTAAATGGTGTCCTTTTTATCCAGAGACCAGCCCACAAAGGCCACATTTTTACCGTCAACCTGATCACGGGTGGGCTTGAACTCATCGGTGGTGTTCAGCCTGTAACTGGGCTGCGCCGGGACCTTCTCTTCCTTAGTAGTGGTGGAAGAAGTACTGTCGAAATATCCGCCGTTGGCGTTATAGGTCACGGTGCGCTTGTCCTCTGTAACGTCGGGATTGCCGTCACCGTCGGTGTCGTAGCCCCAGGCGGCATACAGGGTGGTATTTTGGGAGATGGTGTATTTTCCGCCAGCGGCGTAAACCGTGCTTGGGGCGAGCGTGTCCTCCACACCGTAGATTTTGTCTACGGGTGTCTCGGTCCAGCCCACAAAGACGGCTTTTTTGCCTGCTTCATTCAGCGTAATGGTGGGGACCTGAGAAGAAAGTGTGACCTCGCCGCCGGTAACAGTCTCGTTGCCGGGCATATTAGCGGGGGTTCCCCAAGTCCTCGCGTTTGCATTATAAGAGAGGGTATAGCTGCTCGCTGTAGGATCATAGGTATAATTGATGGTCAGGGAGGCTTGGGGGGCATCCTCTCCCTGAACATACCGGATCAGACCGTGAGATTGACCGGTAAAGTCGCTGTCGCCGTTGGTATAGGAGGGGGTGTACCCTACGGGAGACTCCTCCGTGATCTGATAGGCCGTGCCCACAGGCAGGCCGGAGATGGTGGCTGTCTGCCCGGCCTTCAGCTTGAAGTTTCCGCCGTTCTTGATGTTAACACTGCTAGAACCGATCGTGATGGGATATTCTCCGTCCAGAGGATCCACAAGGCCTTCTATCATGGAACTGGCGTTGTACAGGCCGAGGGTATAGGTAAATTCCTGATCTGGGTCCGCATTGGTTATGTTCTCATTTACCTTCACCGTCAGCGTCCCGGTGGGGGTCTTTTCGGTGCGCAGGCCGTTGTTGCCCAGATGGACGGTGACTGTGGTGTCGTCCACATTATAGACCGGATGGCGGTAGTGGACAGCGGTGCCGGTCGTGTTGCCGGTCTTGGCGGCGTTGCCGTCGGACACCCGGCTCAGCTTGGCGGAGCCCTTTTGGATGGACAGGCCGCCGGCGTCACCCTCTACATGCCCCGGGAGCGCCTTGGGGTTGAGCACCAGGTGGTAGTCGGTGAGCAGGTCGGCCTCAAGCTTGCCCGTGTCGCCTGTGCCTTGCGCCTGATAATACCGGTGCTCATAGAAGAAGGCGGCGCCTTGCCCTGTATGATCCCGCTGGGCGCGCACGATGTTGTAAACTGTGCCACCGATTGACACGCCGCCGCTTGTTGTGATCTCCTGTGGAGATATGACGGAGAGCTGCCCCAGATGCTCTTTTGCCTCATCATCCGTCAAAAGATGCTGGCTGCCGCCTGCAACATTGTCCACCAGCACATACAGGGGGGTGTCCTCGGTGTAGTGGTAGAAGGCGTTGGAGTCGGCGGGGGTAAAGACGGCGGTGGCGGTGCCATACTGGGTGTCATTCGTGGCGTTGTCATCCCAGGCATTGCTGTAGAAGCTGGTGGTGCCGTCTTTGGAGTGGGCGATCAGGTACTCGTTGTCGTCCTGATCGAATGTGACGGTCTCATCCCGGTCCACCGAGTAGAACAGGCGGATGGGGTAGGCCTCCTGGTTCTGCTGGATGGAATAGGTCTTGTGGCCGTCTCCGTCTACATGGGTGGTAGCTGTGACGGTGCGCAGGGGGATCAGGCTGGCCGGGACCTTCCAGGTGAGGGTCTGGGTGTCCCCGTCTGTTGTGACGGTCAGCTCCAGATCAGACAGGTCGGCCTCTCCGTAGATCTCGTTGCCCTCCACCGTGCCGGTAAAGGTGTAAGTAGCGCCATTGTCGTTTGTTGTGGCCGTGAATGCGTGGTCTCCATAGAGCACGGTGGGGGCGCCCACCACCTTCATATAGGGGCCCAGCTCATCGGTAAAGGTGATGAAGCCG
>CAUBHZ010000110.1 GCA_958435885.1 uncultured Intestinimonas sp.
ATCTTCCGGCAGCAGGCACAGCGGTTGTGAAAGGCACAGCCCTCCGGCATGTGATAGATACTGGGGACCGACCCTTCGATGGTGGCCAGGTCCCCCTGGCTGTCATCCATGTGCGGGATGGAGCGGAGCAGTCCCTCCGTATAGGGGTGAAGAGGGTGCTGGAAGATGGTGCGCACATCAGCTTTTTCCACGATGTGGCCGCAGTACATCACTGCCACAGTATCCACCATAGAGGCCACGACGCCCAGGTCGTGGGTGATAAGAATGATGGAGGTGCCCAGCTTTTCGTTTATGGACCGGAGCAGGTCCAGGATCTGGGCCTGGATAGTTACATCCAGGGCGGTGGTGGGCTCATCCGCGATGAGCAGCTCCGGGTCGCACAGAAGAGCGATGGCGATCATGACGCGCTGGCGCATGCCGCCGGACAGCTCAAAGGGATATTGCTTCAGTCGGGTCTCCGGGCTGGGGATGCCCACGGTGCGCAGCATCTCGATAGACATCTCGTTGGCCTGGGCTTGGGAGACCTTCTTGTGGAGGCGGACCACCTCTCCAAGCTGGTCTCCAATGGGAAACAAGGGGTCCAGGCTGACCATGGGCTCCTGAAAGATCATGGAGATCTGGTTGCCCCGGACCCTGCACATCTGGCGCTCGGTCTTGGTGAGCAGCTCTTCCCCGTTGAGGCGGATGCTCCCGGTGATCTGAGCGGGCGGGGTGGGCAGCAGGCGTATGATGCTCTTGGAAGTGACACTTTTGCCCGAGCCGGACTCCCCCACCAGACCCAGTTTCTCCCCTTTTTTCAAGGAGAAGCTGACGTGGTTCACCGCAGCGGCGGAGCCGTATTTGGTCTTGAATCTGACGCTGAGATCTTGTACGCAAAGCATAGGTTCATTCTGCATAACTGAGCTCCCCCCTTATACATCCAGTTTGGGATCCAGGTAATCCCGCAGCCAGTCGCCCAGCAGATTGACGCCCAGCACGGTCAGCGTGATGCACAGACCGGGGAAGATACACTGCCAGGGGTCGGTGAGAATGTTGTCACGGGCTTCGCTGAGCATCCGCCCCCAGGTGGGGATGGTGATAGGGACACCGTAGCCCAGGAAGCTGAGGGAGGCCTCGATCAGTACGATCTTGGCCATCTCCAGGGTGGCGATAACGATGACAGGGCTGATGATATTGGGCAGGATATGTTTGAAAATGATGCGGGCATCGGTGCCGCCGGCAGCGCGTATGGCCTCAATATACTCCATCTCCTTGATGCCCAGGATCTCGCCGCGGACCAGGCGGGCGTATCGCACCCAGCTGGTGATGCCGGCGATCAAAATGACATTGCCCAGGCTGGAGCCCAGCACTGCCGCGATAAACAGGGCCAGCAGCGTGAAGGGGAAGCAGAGCTGGATGTCCACCAGGCGCATGATGACCGCGTCCACCCATTTGCCGTAGTAGCCGGCCAGGCTGCCCAGGACCACGCCCACGATGCCGCCTACTACGGTGCCGGCCAGAGCTACGATCAGGGTGACGCGGGCGCCGTACAGCAGACGGGAGAGAATGTCGCGGCCCAGCTGGTCAGTGCCCAGCAGATGGCCGGCCACAGGGTCAGCGCCCCAGATGGGGTCCTTCAGCTTGATCATGACGTCCTGAGCCAGCGGGTCATAAGGCGCCAGGAGCGGGGCAAAGATGGCACAGATGATGATGAGCAGCACCAGGATCAGCCCAAACATGCCGGTCTTGCTGTTCTTCAGGCTGGACCAGGCGCTTTTAAATCCTTTTTTCACTGATCCTACCTCCTCATTGCAGCCGGACGCGGGGATTGATCACGCAATACAGCACGTCCACGATGAAGTTGATCACCACGAAGATCACCGCCATCAGAAAGACGATGCACTCCACCACCGCAAAGTCGCTGGTGGTGATGCTCTGGATGACCAGACGTCCCACGCCCGGCCAGGCGAAGACCTGCTCGGTGATGACCGAGCCGCCCAGCAGAGAGGCGAACTGCATGCCCAGGATGGTGATGATGGAGCTCATCGCGTTTTTCAGGGCATGCTTGCCGATGATCTTGCTTTTGGGAAGACCCTTGGCCTTTGCCACATCGATATACTCCTTGCCCAGCACCTCGATGAGGTTGCTGCGCAGGAGCCGGCAGATGGTGGCCGCTGAGAAGACCCCCAGCGTGAAGGCGGGCAGGATCAGGGAACGCAGGCCATCCTCTGCGCCGCCAGTGGGCATCCAGCCCAGCTTGACAGCAAAGAGCATGATGAGCATGATGCCCAGCCAGAAGGCGGGCATGCATTGGCCCAGCAGGGCCAGCACCCGGATCACGGCATCGGAGACGCTGTTGCGCTTCACAGCCGCCACAATGCCTGCCGGGATGCCCAGTACCACGGAGATGAGCAGGGCCGCACAGGCCAGCGTCAGGGTGGCAGGCGCCCGCTCCAGCACCACGGACATGGCCGGTTCATTGTAGTAGTAGGAGGTGCCGAAATCCCCCACCAGCGCCCCCTACAGAAAGCGGACATATTGGACGGGCAGGGGGTCATTGAAGCCCATCTCTTCACTGAGGATCTCCATTTCCTCTTTGGAGGTGGTGGGGGAGACCATCAGCTCCACCGGGTTCCCGGTGAGGTGCAGGATAAAAAATACGACTACGGTAATGCCCAAGATTGCGATGATGGACTGCCCGAGCCGCTTGAGTAAGTATTTCCCCATGCTTTTCAACCTTTCATAGCGAGCCAGGATAGTGAGAAACGGCGCACCCGTTCCAGATCACGGGTGCGCCGCCTGTTTCTCTGCCATTGAAATACCGCACCAGCTGCGGATATTCAGTTAAGGGAGCAAATCGCTCAGCCGGCCACGGAGACGCCGTCCATGAGGACGACTTCGTCGGTGCGGGCAGTCCAATTCTGGACCTTCTTGGAGTTGTAGGCATACAGGGTGTCCTGCTGATACAGCCACAGGGCGGGGGCCTCGTCCACCATCATCTGCTGCATCTGGCTGTAAAGCGCCACGCGCTTCTCAGCGTCCATCTCAGAGGCGGCCTGGGAGGCCAGATCCATAAACTCGGGGGAGACCCAGGTGCAGTACCGGGCACCCTCAGTAAAGCCAATGGAGGCGATCAGGTTGATATCGCAGTAGGGGCCGCCCAGACCCTGGAGGAACAGGGGGGCCACAGTGCCCGCGCCGATCTCGTCCCGCTGCGTGGCGGAATCCTCCTGCTTGATGGTGACGTTGATGCCGATCTGAGCCAGCTGGGAGGCGATGGCCTGGACCACGTCGGTGCTGTTGAGCAGGCCGGGAGAGACGGAGCACTCGATGTCAAAGCCGTCGGCATAGCCGGCGTCGGCCATCAGCTGCTTGGCCTTCTCCACATCGTAGGTGTAGCCCTGCACATTGGGATCATAGCCCTCATACTCGGGGGTGGAGATGGAGGCGACCTTGACGGCGTAGCCGTCCAGCACGCCGGCGATCAGCGCGTCCCGGTCCACCGCATAGTTGATGGCCTGACGCACCCGCACATCGTCCAGGGGGGTGGGGCCGCCTACCAGGTTGAACTGCAGCCAGACCACACGGGTGGAGGGCTGGCCCACCACAGAGATGCCGTCAAGGCTCTCCAGATACTCGGCCTGGGTGGTGGGGATATTGCAGATGATGTCCACCTCGCCGGCCTGAAGAGCGGCTACCCGGTCGGCGGCCTCGGGGATGACCCGGAAGACCAGCTGATCGATCTGGGGCACCTCGCCATAGTAGTCGGGATTCTTCTCCAGCACCACCTTCTGGTCCTTCTCCCAGGAGACGAACTTGAAGGGACCGGAGCCGATGGGGGCGGCGGCAAAGCCCTCGTCTCCCACTTCCTCCACATAGGCACTGGGGACGATCTTGATATAGTTCAAGCGCAGGGGGAGAGAGGGGAAAGCGTAGTCAGTGATGATGTTGAACTCGAAGTCGCCCAGTGCCTCCACCTGCATGAAGGAGAAATCGCCGGACAGAGCGTAGTGCTTCTCCGAGTCACGCAGGCTGTTGATGGTGTAGGCCACATCGTCAGCAGTCATCTGGGTGCCGTTGGTAAAGTACACGTCCTGCCGCAGAGTGAAGTGCCAGGTAGTGTCATCCACCTGCTCATAGCTCTCAGCAGCGTCGCACACGATCTGCCCCTGGGGGTCCGTCTTGACCAGGGTGCTGTAAAGGGAGGCCAGAATGCTGGCGGTGATGGTGGAGTTGCCGTTTCTGGGGTCCAGGCCGGTGATGTCGCTGGTGCTGGCCCATGTCACCGTCTTAACAGTTTCCCCGCTGCTTTGCGCGGGCTGGCTGGTGCTGTTGGAGCCGGTTTCAGTGCCGCAGCCGCTGAACAGCCCCATACAGAGCGCCAGTGCAAGGGCAAGAGAGAGTGCTTTTTTCATGTTGGCGTTCCTCCTTTTTTAGTGGGGTAAGCATATTCAGACCACCCTCGGTGCGAGGGGAGATCCCATAAGAGAAGATCAGCGCTTGTTCCGCTCGAAGTAAGGGTTCAAAAGATCCAGGCGCTTGGTGGCGGTCTCGTCCATCTGGTCTGCGACCAGAGAGACAAGAAGCTCCAGAAGAAAAGTGGCGGATACATTGGAGTTGAAAAAGCTGACGCTGTATATGTCCGCCAACAGCAGCACATCAGTAAAATCGGAGAAGGGAGTGGAGGGCTTATCAGTGAGCAGGATGATTTTCGCCCCGCGGCTGTGGGCAAGATCGATCCAGCGCCGGACTTCCTCACCATAGGGATTGAAATTGATGACGAACAGGCAGTCCTCTGGGGAGATGTCCAGCAGCTGTTCAAAGGTGACGCTCCCTGTGGCCGATACGACACCGGGGACCACCATGCGCATCAAAAAGCTGAATTTCTCAGCAATAGGTGCGGTGGGCCGGCGCCCGGCAATATATTTGATGCGGCAGGAGCAAAGCAGATCCGCCGCCGCATGGATGGATTCTTCGGAGTTTTTTTCCAAAACGCTCTGTAGGTTCTTGTAGGTAAGGGTGGAAAACTGTGCTACGATATTCTCCTTGGCATCCAGGCTCTGATGGGTATGAAGACGCTCAATGGGAGGGAAGAAGCCACGCTGTGCATAATCCGCTTTCTGAGAGACAAAGGATTGTATCTCCTTCTGAAGGTCCAGAAAGGAGCGGTAGCCCAGCACTTTGCTGGTACGGGAGACCGTGGCGTCGCTGACGCCCAAGATGCGGGCCAGTTCACTGGTGGACACATAGCATACGGAGAGAAAATTGTTCAGGATGTATTCCGCCACCAAGGCTTCCTTTGCGGTAAGAGGAGTGGACTTGATCCGCTGGGAAAAGGCGGCGGGAAGCTCCATGTCGAAATACCATCCTTTTTTGCAGTTTCTTTGGTTAGACCTATGATAACATGAAATGTTGAAAAGTCAATACTTCAAATCAAAAATATCGAATACTCGATATTTTGACGATTGAGTAAACGGAGGGAACATCTGAACAAGGAAAGAGATGAAGGGGGTGGACAGCACAACAGGCAAGAGAATAGAGAAGGGTGCCGCAGAAATTGAATGTTTTGACCAAAAATAAACCCAGAAGAAAGGCGAAAAAAAGAAAAGAGAGGGAAAAGGTTATGCGTTCTTACATGGAAGGAAAAAAGTACAGAGAAAACAAAGGAGAAAGTGCAATAATGGAGAAAATGAAAAAATATATTAAATTTGCAAGGGGAAAAATATTTTTTTCATTTTATGAAGAAAAAACGGAGACGTCCCGGAAATTCTGCCGGGATGTCTCCGCTTGATAAAATAAGAGCTTGAATAGGACTGTTTTACAGTTCCGTCACATGGAGGTCGCTGAAGAAACTGCGGCCCATAGACAGAGCACCCAGGCCCACCATTCCGCTGCTGAGCGTGGAGCAGAAGAACGGCGCCGTGGACAGGGGGAACTACTCCGCCTTTCGGTCCACCCAGGTGGCCTTGAATTTGGAGTAGATGATCTTCTGCTCGCTGTAAAGGCCGTAGTACCCGGAGAGCATGTAGGAGATGGCACAGCACAGGGCGTAAAGAGGCAGGCCCCGGCTGGTAAATAGTTCATAGGCCAGGAGGATGGAGGTGATGGGGCAGTTGGTAGCGCCGCAGAATACCGCCGTCATCCCAAGCGCCCCGCCGAAGGACTGGGACAGGCCCAGCAGCGGTCCGACCACCGTGCCAAAGGCGGCACCAGTGAAGAGCACTGGCACGATCTCGCCGCCGCGGAAGCCGGCCCCCAGAGTGAGGGCGGTAAAGACCAGCTTGAGCAGGAACGCCTCCGAGATGGTCTCGCCCGCCAGCATCCGGCGGATGACAGCATCCCCGGCGCCGTTGTAGGTCTGTTCCCCCACCAGCAGGGTCAGCAGCAGCACCAGGGCGCCGCCAACAGCCGCCCGGACCAGGGGATTGGGGAAGTATTTGGCATAGAGCTTGGGGGCCGCATGCATCACTTTGCAGAACAGGATGGAAAGCAGAGCGCACAGCACCCCCATCACGCACACCTGGGCCATGGACCAGGGACCCAG
>CAUBHZ010000111.1 GCA_958435885.1 uncultured Intestinimonas sp.
GGACAAGCCGGTCATCGTCCAGCTGGGCAAGTATCTGGAGAACCTGGCCCATCTGGACTTCGGCAACTCCATCAAGATGCAGAAGGACCGCCCGGTCCTGGAGATCATCGTCACCATGTTCCCCATCTCGGCGGGCATCGGTGCCATCGCCATCGCGTGGGCCATATTGGTGGGCGTCCCATTGGGATGCCTGGCGGCCTACAAGCGCGGCACCTGGGTGGACAGCCTGCTGCGGGTGATCTGTACGCTGGGTATCTCCATGCCCGGCTTCGTCATCGCCACCATGCTGCTGCACATCCTCACCGGCGGCATCGAGGGGCTGAAGCTCTTCCCAACCATGTTTGACGGGACGGCAAAGAGCTATCTGCTGCCCTGTCTGGCCCTGGGCTTCTACCCCATGTGCTACCTGTCCCGCCAGACCCGAACGGCCATGCTGGACGCCATCAACCAGGAGTATATCAAGACCGCCCGGGCCAAGGGCCTGAAGAACAAGAAGATCATCTTCAAGCACGCCCTGCGCAACGCCCTCATCCCGGTCATCACCTACCTGGGTCCCCAGATCGCCTTCACCCTGTGCGGCGGCTTCGTGGTGGAGAAGGTCTTCTCCATCCCCGGCCTGGGACGCTACTTCATCTCCTCCATCCAGAACCGTGACTACCCCCTCATCATGGGCACCACCATTTTCCTGGCCGCCTTTATCATCGTGATGAACCTGATCGTGGACCTCCTTTACAAGCTGGTGGACCCGCGCATCAATCTTGCAAAGGGAGGGAACTGATCCATGGCAGAAAAGAAGAGAAAAAAGCCTTTAGGCTCCCTCCGTCCCGACGTGGACGACATCCTGGACTGGAACAACCTGCCCCAGGATGCCTTTGAGCCGGCCAGCAGCACCGACAAAGAGAATTTCATCCAGGACCGGGAGAGCGTCTCCTACTGGAAGGACGCCTGGCGGCGGCTGCGCCGCAACCGGGTGGCCATGGTGGCCATGGTCATCGTCATCCTCATCGGCCTCTTTGCCTTCGCCGGCCCCTTGTTTGTCCCCTACACCTACGACCAGGTGATCTCCGGCGCCAACAACATCCACCCCTGGCACTACACCCTGGAGGACCAGGCCGCCATCAACGCCTATATCGAGGAGCACACCGGCACCGCCAACCTCTCCCCCGATGAGGCTGTGGCCCAGGCCGAGGCCGAGGCCGAAGCCCGGGGCGAGACCCTCTCCCCCGTGGAGGCCGCCAAGATCCGCGCCACCGCCAAGGCCAATCAGGGCAAGGGCGAGGAGAACGTCACCGAGAAGGATGCCGCCAAGGCCCTGGGCATCAAGGTCAAGCCCTTCGGCTACACCCAGGCCGAGCTGGAGCGCATGGCCGCCGGCGAGTCCGTTTTCCCCCACGTCTTCGGCTGCGACAACCAGGGCCGTGACATCATGGTGCGCACCATGATCGGCGCCCGGGTGTCCATGATCGTGGGCATCTGCTGCGCCATCATCGTGCTGGTCATCGGCGCCCTCTACGGCTCCATCTCCGGCTACTGCGGCGGCAAGGTGGACGCCGTCATGCAGCGCATCGTGGAGATCATCTACACCATTCCCGAGGTGCTGGTCATCCTGCTGCTGGGCTCCACCCTCAAGCCCATCCTGGAGGAGTTCCAGAACTCCGGCGACGGCTTCTTCCAGAACATGGTGACCCTGCTGGGCGCCAACCTCATCTCCATCTTCATCACCTTCGGTCTGCTCTACTGGGTGACCATGTCCCGCCTCATCCGCGGCCAGATCCTCCAGCTCAAGCAGCAGGAGTATGTCACCGCCGCCCGGGCCCTGGGCGCCTCCGGCGGGCGCATCATCAAGCGCCACCTGCTCCCCAACTGCATTGGCCAGATCGTCACCACCACCTTCCTGCAGATCCCCTCGGCCATCTTCACCGAGTCCTTCCTCTCCTTCCTGGGCATGGGCGTCACCGCCCCCATGACCAGTCTGGGCTCCATGTGCTCCGACGCCCTGGGCGGTCTGAGCACCTACCCCTACCGCCTGTTCATCCCCGCCGCCATCCTGAGCCTCATGATCCTGTGCCTGAACCTCTTCGGCGACGGCCTCCGGGACGCTCTGGACCCCCGGCTGAAGAAATAAGAGAGGAGGAGACTCTATGGAAAACAATCAGAAGACCGGCAAGCTGCTGGAAGTGAAGGATCTCCACGTCTCCTTTTTCACCCCCGCCGGCGAGGTAAAAGCCGTGGGCGGCATCAGCTATGACCTGGATTACGACGAAGTCATGGGCATCGTGGGCGAGTCCGGCTCCGGCAAGAGCGTGGAGGCCTACTCCATCATCGGACTCCTCCAGTCCCCCGGCAAGGTCATCGGCGGCTCCATCACCCTGGAGGGTGAGGACGTGCTGGCCAAGACCAAGGAGGAGATGGTGGCCCTGCGCGGCTCCAAGGTGGCCATGATCTTCCAGAACCCCATGACCTGCCTCAACCCCGTCTACACCATCGGCAACCAGCTCATCGAGGCCCTCAAGGCCCACGACAAGCACGTCTCCAAGGAGGATGCCGCCAAGCGGGCCATGGAGATGCTGGAGCTGGTGGGCATCAACAACGTGGAAAAGCGGATGAAGCAGTACCCCCACGAGCTCTCCGGCGGCATGCGCCAGCGCGTCATGATCGCCATGGGCCTCATCTGCCACCCCCAGCTGCTCATCGCCGATGAGCCCACCACCGCTCTGGACGTGACCATCCAGGCCCAGATCCTGGAGCTCATGAAGGACCTGCAGAAGAAGACCCACATGGGCATCATCTTCATCACCCACAACCTGGGCGTGGTGGCCGAGATCTGTGACAAGGTCTCCGTCATGTACGCCGGCAAGATGGTGGAGCAGGGTCCCGTGGACGACATCTTCTACAAGCCCGGCCATCCCTACACCATGGGCCTGCTGCGGTCCATGCCCCGTGTGGACGCCGAGAGCTATGAGCGCCTCATCCCCATCGAGGGCTCTCCCGTGGACATGCTCAATCCCCCCGAGGGCTGCCCCTTCGCCCCCCGGTGTGAGCACGCCATGAAGATCTGCCTGCACAAGATGCCCCCCTATGTGGAGCTGGGTGACAACCACCGGGCTGCCTGCTGGCTGCGGGTGCAGGACCAGATTGAAAAGGAAAAGGCCGGCAAGACTGAGAACAAGGAGGTGGGCGACAATGGCTGAGAATCAGGACATTCTGGTACAGGTGGACCACCTGACCAAGTACTTCCCTGTCAAGGGCATGAAGGGTCCCGGTGTCCAGGCCGTGGAGGACGTCTCCCTCTTCATCAAGCGGGGCGAGACCCTGGGCCTGGTGGGCGAGTCCGGCTGCGGCAAGACCACCCTGGGCCGCACCATCCTGCGGCTCCATGAGCCCACCTCCGGCTCCATCATCTACGACGGCGTGCCCATCTACGAGCACGAGTACCCCTTTGAGCGCCAGAACGTCTCCGTCAAGGAGAAGGACGGCACCGTCCATGAGCGCTCCGTGCTGGTGAAGAAGGCGGTCCCCCGCGAGAAGGCGGTGGACATGCTCCCCTACCGGCGGAAGATGCAGATCATCTTCCAGGACCCCTCCGCCTCCCTGGACCCCCGTATGACGGTGGGTGAGATCATCGGCGAGGCCCTGGACATCCACAAGCTGTGCTCCAGCAAGGCCGAGCGCACCGAGCGCATCAAGGAACTCCTCAGCATGGTGGGCCTCAACACCGAGCACGCCAACCGCTACCCCCACGAGTTCTCCGGCGGTCAGCAGCAGCGTGTGGGCATCGCCCGGGCCCTGGCCGTGAAGCCCGAGTTCATCGTCTGCGACGAGCCCATCTCCGCCCTGGACGTGTCCATCCAGTCCCAGGTGGTCAACATGCTGGAGGACATGCAGCATGACCTGGGCCTCACCTACCTGTTCATCGCCCACGACCTGTCCGTGGTGCGCCACATCTCCAACCGCATCGGCGTCATGTACCTGGGCACCCTGGTGGAGCTGGCCGAGAGCTATGAGCTCAACAAGCACCCCATCCACCCCTACACCAAGACCCTGCTCTCCGCCGTGCCGGTGCCCGACCCCGAGGTGAGCCGCACCCGCCAGCGCATCGTCCTCCAGGGCGACATCCCCTCCCCCATGAATCCCCCCTCCGGCTGCCGGTTCCACACCCGCTGCCCCTACGCCACCGAGAAGTGCAAGGAGGCCGTCCCCCAGCTCAAGGAACACGCCCCCGGTCACTGGGCTGCGTGCCACCTGCTCGGCTAACAGGGCGTGTTCCTGCGAGCGCAAGCGAGCCGCCGCATCTGCGGCGCACAAGCGTTTTGGGCGCTGCCCAAAACCTTGCCGCAGGGCGGATTCACTCCGCCCGAGGATGTGAAGTCATCCCAGGGACCCCACGCGGCTCAGCCGCGTGGGAGACACGCCCCCGGTCACTGGGCTGCGTGCCACCTGCTGGGCTGACGCGCCGCCCGCGCTTCCACGGTTTTCATTCTTTACAGAATTGTTACAGACGTGTTATAATGGCCCTGTAATCCTGAAAGACCATGGTCTTTCGGCGTCCGCCGTGCGGACGCCGGACCGTGGCCGGCTGTGTTGTGTATCTCGCTGTCAGGCGAAACGATACAAAAAATGAAAGATGGAGGTCCAATTATGAAGAAGACGAAGCAACTGTCTCTGCTTCTGTCCGGAGCCCTTGTGTTCGGCCTGCTGGCCGGCTGCGGCGGCGGCACTGCCAGCACGCCCGCTCCCACTGAGAGCGGCGCGCCCAGCACCGACGCCTCCGGCGAAGCCTTCGAGCTGACCGTCAACATCGCTTCCGAGCCCCAGACCATCGACCCCGCCCTGAACTCCGCCGTGGACGGCGCCATCATGATCAACCACATGTTCGAGGGTCTGATGCGCTGGGTGGATTCCGGCGCCGAGACCGTGGGCTCCGACGGCACCTGCACCAACGCCGAGCTGAGCTACGGCCAGGCCGAGAGCTACGACAAGGTGTCCAACGAGGACGGCACCGTCACCTACACCTTCCACCTCCGGGACGGCATCAAGTGGTCCGACGGTCAGGACGTGACCGCTCAGGACTTCGTGTTCTCCTGGCAGCGTCTGGTCAACCCCGAGACCGCCGCTGACTACTCCTACATGATCGACTGCGTGGTCAACGCCAACGCCATCATGAACGGCGAGATGGACCCCAGCGAGCTGGGTGTCTCCGCCCCCGATGACAAGACCTTCGTGGTCACCATCACCTCCGACCTGCCCTACTTCACTGAGATCTGCGCCTTCCCCGCCACTTTCCCCGTGCGCGAGGACATCGTGAGCGACAGCCAGTGGACCTACAGCCCCGACACCTACATCTCCAACGGCGCCTACAAGATGACCAGCCGCGTCACCAACTCCGAGATCGTCATGGAGAAGAACGAGAACTACTACGGTGTGGACACCCTGGGTCCCGACAAGATTACCTTCAAGCTGATGGACGACGCCAACGCCATGCTGTCCGGCTTCAACTCCGGCGAGCTGGACTTCATCGAGAGCATGCCCACCGATGAGGTGGCTGGCCTGCTGGCTTCCGGCGATCTGAAGATCGTGGACTACATCGGCACCTACTATGTCTGCTACCAGACCCAGAAGGCTCCCTTCGACGATCCCCGCGTCCGTCAGGCCTTCACTCTGGCCGTTGACCGCACCTACATCGTGGAGCAGATCACCCAGACCGGTCAGGTCGAGGCTGGCGGCTACGTCCCCGCCGGTGTCTACGACGCCGCCGGCGCCACCGGTGACGACTTCCGCACCGTGGGCGGCGACTACTACGGCCCCACCGACGCCGACTACGAGGCCAACTGCGAGAAGGCCCGTGAGCTGCTGGCCGAGGCCGGCTACCCCAACGGCGAGGGCTTCCCTGTCGTGACCTACCTCTACAACACCGACGACAGCCACAAGGCTGTGGCCGAGGCCCTGCAGAACATGTGGCAGACCCAGCTGGGCGTGACCGTGCAGCTGGACAACCAGGAGTGGGCCACCTTCCTGCAGACCCGTAAGGACGGCGACTACTCCATCGCCCGCAACGGCTGGATCGCCGACTACAACGATCCCATGTCCTTCCTGGATATGTGGCTCACCGGCGGCGGCAACAACGACGCCCAGTACTCCAACCCCGACTACGACGCCCTGATTCAGCAGGCCAAGGCCGCCACCGATCCCGCCGAGCGCATGGAGCTCATGCACCAGGCCGAGAACATGCTGGTCGGTCAGGACTGGGTCGTCAACCCCCTGTACTTCTACACCCAGAAGTACATGCTGGCTGACGGCATCCAGGGCATGTACTACACCCCCCTGGGCTACTTCTTCTTCGACCACTGCACCCAGGGCTGAGTTTCTCAGCTGACCGGAACCGGGCCGCCTGCTGGCGGCCCGGTCCTTTTTTTGCCCGCCCCTTTTATCCAACCTGACCAGCCTATTCATTTATTCATCGATATTC
>CAUBHZ010000112.1 GCA_958435885.1 uncultured Intestinimonas sp.
GGGTGTACATGCGGTAGAGCATCTGGGCCCAGTCCTGGGCCTCGGTGCCGCCGGCGCCGGCGTGGAAGGTGAGGATGGCGTTGGAGTTGTCGTACTCGCCGGTGAGCAGGGTGGCCAGCTTGGCCTCGCTGATCTCCTCCTCCAGCTTGGCATAGCCCTCCTCCAGCTCGGGCACCAGGGACTCGTCCTCAAACTCGTTGCCCATCTCGCACAGGGCCACCAGATCGTCCCACTGGCTCTCCCGCTTGCGCTGGGCCTCCAGCTTGTTCTCCAGCTGGCGCATCCGGCGGGTGACCTTCTGGGACTTCTCCAGATCGTCCCAGAAGCCGGGGGCGGCGCTCTCCGAGTTGAGCATATCCAGCTCCCGCTCGGCGGCGGGCAGGTCCAGGGCCTGGGAGAGCTCGTCCAGGGCGGGCTTGATATTGTTGAGTTTTACCTTGTACTCATCGAATTGCAGCATCGCTTGCACGCTCACTTCCGTTCAAATAGCTTATCTATTATATCCGAATCTTCCTATATTGTAAAGATAAACCCGCCCTAAACCACGTAAAACAGCGGTAAGCCCGCCCGAAAGGCGGGCACAGCTTATCAAAAAAGTGTAACCGCACCGGATTTTGCACAGGAGCCTCGCAGAGTTCCGTCGTCCGCAGACGACGGAATCAAATGAAGTCCGTTTTTTCCGGCGACATGTGCGTCGGAAAAAACTCTGCTCAGGCCGCAAACGTGCGAGTCGGGGTCCCAAACAAGCCCAACAAAGTGGGCTTGTTTGGGGGAGGAGGGGCAAGGAAGTGGAGTGATGCCTGGCCGTCAGGCCGGGATGAGCGGTGCGGACTTTGCCCCGACGAAGTGCGCTGCAGCGGCCTGCATCCCTTCGAAAAAATGCTTGCATTTTTGAGAGTTGGTCTCAGTGGCCGTGGCAGCAGCCGTGATCGCAGCTGTCGCAGGCGGGGAAGATGCTCTTGTCGTAGTCCGCACCGGTCTTCTCATAGTAGTCCTGGATGGCCTTCTTGATGGCCTCCTCGGCCAGCACGGAACAGTGGAGCTTGTGGGCGGGCAGGCCGTCCAGGGCCTGGGCCACCGCCTTGTTGGTGAGGGCCAGGGCCTCGCTGAGGGGCTTGCCCTTGATCATCTCGGTGGCCATGGAGCTGGAGGCGATGGCCGAACCGCAGCCGAAGGTCTCGAACTTCACGTCCTCGATGACGTCGTCCCTGATCTTCAGGTAGATCTTCATGATGTCGCCGCACTTGGCGTTGCCCACCTCGCCCACGCCGTCGGCGTCCTCGATGACGCCCACGTTCCGGGGGTTGCGGAAGTGGTCCATAACGGTCTCGCTATAAAGTGCCATATCTTACACCTCTCTTACTGGATGACAAAGTTCTGTTTTCCGCTCTGGAGATCCCGCCACACCGGGGAGATGCCGCGGAGGTACTCCACCACCTCAGTGACGGAGCGGATGATGTAGTCCACCTCTTCCTGGGTATTCTCGTGGGAGAGGGTGAGCCGCAGGGAGCCGTGGGCGATCTCGTGGGGCCGGCCCAGGGCCAGCAGCACGTGGCTGGGGTCCAGTGAGCCGGAGGTGCAGGCCGAGCCGGAGGAGGCCTCCACCCCCTTGTCGTCCAGCAGCAGCAGGAGGGATTCGCCCTCGATGCCCTCGAAGCAGAAGCTCACGTTGCCGGGAAGGCGCTCGGTCCGGTGGCCGTTGAGGAGGCTGTGGGGGATCTGCCCCAGGCCGTCGATCAGCCTGTCCCGGAGGGCGGTCACCTGGGCCGCCCGCTGGTCCAGATCGGCCAGGGCCTCCTCGAAGGCCGCCGCCATGCCCATGATGGCGGGCAGGTTCTCGGTGCCCGCCCGCTTGCCCCGCTCCTGGGCGCCGCCGTAGATGAGGTTCTGGAGGGGGATACCCTTCCGGGCGTAGAGGACGCCCACCCCCTTGGGGCCGTGGAACTTGTGGGCGGAGAGGGAGAGCAGGTCGATATGCTCCTTCTCCACGTCGATGGCCAGGTGGCCCGCCGCCTGGACGGCGTCGGTGTGGAAGAGGACCCCCTTCTCCCGGCAGACCGCCCCGATCTCGGCGATGGGCTCCACGGTACCCACCTCGTTGTTGGCGTACATCACCGTCACCAGGCAGGTGTCGGGGCGGATGGCCGCCGCCACCTCCTCCGCCGTGATGCGGCCGTCCCCGTGGACGTCCAGCAGGGTGACCTCGAAGCCCTCCTTCTCCAGGGCCTCCAGGGTGTGGAGAACGGCATGGTGCTCAAAGGCGGTGGAGACGATGTGCTTCTTCCCCTTCTTCGCCCCCAGCCAGGCGGCGGTGCGGATGGCCTGGTTGTCGGCCTCGCTGCCGCCGGAGGTGAAGGTGATCTCCCGGGGATCACAGCCCAGCCCCTTGGCCATGACGGCCCGGGCCGACTCCAGGGCCTCCTTGGCCGCCTGTCCGGCGCTGTGGAGGCTGGAGGGATTTCCGTAAATGCCGTCCAGATAGGGCAGCATGCCCCGGATGGCCGCCTGGCTCATCTTGGTGGTGGCGGCGTTGTCGGCATAGATGTGACGCATGGTATTCGCTTCCTTTCTCCGCCCAAACCGGAGCGGACAATGCAGAAGAGGTTGCCCTCTTTAATTCCTAGTGTTTTCCTGTGCATTATCCTAGCACCTATTTCCTAGTATGTCAATAGGCTTTATGGTTTTTTCTTCGTCAGGCGCAGAGGCCCTCCGGGGCCTCCGCCGGGCGGCGGCGACGGACCAGCAGGCCCAGCAGGGCGGTGACCAGCTCCACCGCGGGGAAGGCCAGCCAGATGCCGGTGATGCCGAAGCGCCAGGCGAAGAGGCAGGCGGTGAGGGTGATGCCCACGCAGCCCCGGAAGGTGGAGAGGGCGCAGGCCGCTCCGGCCCGCTCGGTGGCGCTGAGGAAGGCTGCCGTCAGGTAGTTATAGCCCACGCAGAGGAAGCCCAGAAAGTAGAGCCGCAGGCCCTCTTCCGCCAGGCTCTGGAGCAGGGGGTCACCCTCGCTGTTGAACCAGGAGACCAGGGTGGGGGCGGCCAGCAGGGCGGCGGCCAGAACGGCCAGCCCCACCCCGCCGGAGAGGACCAGTCCCCGGCGCAGGAGGGCGGCCGTCTCCGCCCGGTCTCCCCGGCCATAGGCCCGGCTGAGCAGGGGCTGGATGCCCTGGGCCATACCGGTAAAGACGGCCAGCACCACCAGGGCCAGGTTGGCCACGATGCCGTAGGCGGCCACACCGGTGCTGCCGGCGGTCCCCAGGAGCAGCAGGTTGAAGACCATCAGCACCACGCTGGAGGAGCACTCGTTGACGCAGGCGGAGAGCCCGGGTCCGGCGTTCCGGCCCAGTTCCCGGAGGCTGAGGCCGTCTCCGGTCAGGCGGAACCGGGCACGACCGGTGACCACGTGGAGGGAGGAGACGGCCAGGCCGATGACAGGGGCGAGGCCGGTGGCCAGGGCGGCGCCGAAGAGCCCCATGTCCATGGGGTAGACGAAGAGGTAGTCCAGGGCGATGTTGGCCAGGCTCCCCGCCAGCATGGCGCACATGGCCAGCCTGGGGTTGCCGTCGTTGCGGAGGAAGGCCATGAGGAGGTGGTTGAGGATGAAGCAGGGGGCAAAGCAGAGGACGGTCTTCAGATAGGCGGTGCTCATGGGGAGGAGGGCTCCCTCCGCCCCCAGGGCCCGGGCGATGGCCTCCGGCCAGAGGAGGCCGGCGCAGAGAAAGCACAGCCCGGTGGCCAGGGCGCTGAGGAGGGCGGAGGTGAAGACCCTGTCCGCCCCCTTCTCATCTCCCTGGGACCGGAAAATGGTATAGCGGGTGGCGCCGCCGATGCCGAAGAGCATGCCCAGGCCGTTGATGAGGCCGAACACGGCGATGGAGAGGTTGAGGGCGGCCAGGCCGTCGGCTCCCAACCGGTTGGACACGAAGAAGGTGTCCGCCAGGATGGTCCCCGATGAGCCCAGCATCCCCAGGATGCTCAGGGAGATATAGCTTGCAAATTCTTTTTTTCTCACGTCCATGGCTGCCTCCTGACCGCATGGCTGACGGATGAAAAACAAAAAAGGTGCCTGAACACATTCCTTCTCAGATCTACGGAATGCGTTCAAGCACCTTGACAGTACTCATCCGATGACGAATACCCATGCTCGTATCAAATTTGCAGTGTGAGTGTACCACAGACTCTGTGGGAAGTCAAGTGGCGTGTTCTTCCTGCCGGTCGGGCGGCGTCAGGACGCGGAGGTCTCGATGTAGACGCCCCGCTCGGCGGACCAGCCCACGTAGAAGCCCAGGGCCTGGCCCAGGTCACGGAGCTTGTAGTAGGTGTAGCCGTTGCCGGCGTCGTCGGTGAGGGTGAAGGCCTGGAGGGCCACCGCCTCGCCGTCGATGTCGGTGGTGTCGTCCATCCGGGTGTAGGGCCGGTCACCGCTGAAGGGGGTGTCCATCTCGCCGCCCACCATGATGTAGGCAAAGCCGGGGGTCACATAGATGCCCCGCTGGGCCGACCACTCCACGTTGAACCGGGCGTCGGTGCCGGTGAGGGCAAAGGCCACGTCCCGCAGCTTCACATAGTTGGTGTCGTTGCCGCTCCCGTCCCGGAGGGCGTACATCTGGAAGGTCACCTGCCGCCCGTCCACGTCCACCTTCTGGGTGGAGGCGTAGGCGGTGCCGCTGGCGTCGGGCGCCTGGCCCTCGGAGGAGACGGCGGAGCCGTCCCGCTCAAAGACGCCGTAGGCCATGTTGTCCCCGCTGAGCATCACCGGCGCGTCGGGGTCGATCATCTCCCCGCTGAGCAGCTTCCAGCCCACGAAGGTCTTTCCGGGACGGGCGGGCTCGGCGGGCAGCACCCAGTCCTGCCCGTTGGTCTCCTGGAAGGTGCCCAGGTCGTTCATGGTGTCCAGGTCCAGCATGAAGTTGACGGTGTAGGTGGGGGCGGTCTGCTTGGCCAGGAAGAAGAAGGCGTCGCTGGTATACACCCTCCCGTCCACGGTGGCCTCGGCTATGCAGTTGTAGAGGGTATCATAGGACAGCGCCGGGGTGGTCTTGGCCAGCTCCAGGTTGAAGGTGGCGGTGGTCTTCTCCAGCCAGGACTCCGGTGCGGCGCCGCCGCGGCTGACGGACAGCAGGTTGCCGTCCATGTCGTAGATCTTCACCTGGGTGCCCTCCACCACGGCTCCGGCGTCCTTGGCGATCTCAAAGACCACCTTGGGCGCATCGCCATACACCTGGACGACGCCCAGGTCGTCGGCAGGAGAGACGCAGCGGACGGACGCGCCGGCCGCCATGGCCGGCACAGCCAGTCCGGCCAGCAGGGCCAGGGCCAGCAGCAGGGAAACGATCTGTTTCTTCATAGGGTTACCTCCTCTTTCTCTGTTGCTGTCAGTATACGTCCCCAGATTTGGAAAATCAAGGTTTTTCCATATGGAAACACCTCGTCCGTCCGTTGACACTCCATCAGCCCGGGACTGTTCCCGGGGAAAGATCCTCACCCTCCTCTACCGCCAGTTCGGCTGACACCACGAGACACAACAACAGCGCCCCCGGTACACAATACCGGGGGCGCTGCTTTTTCACGCCTCTGTGGGCAGGGCCTCCCCCCTGACCTTACCTTTCAGGATCAGCAGTCCAATGACGAGCACCACGGGGAAGGCCGCGGCGGCCAGCAGGCCCGCTTTCAGATTGCCCCCCGCCAGCTCCGCAAAGCTGCCCACCAGAGCAGGGCTCACCGTGGCGCCCAGATCCCCGGCCAGGGCCAGGAAGGCGAACATGGCGGTGCCGCCCCTGGGACATTTCTGGGACGAGATGCTGATGGACCCGGGCCACATGATGCCCACGGCCAGGCCGCAGAGGGCGCAGCCCGCCAGCCCCAGCACCGGGGAGGCCGACAGGGCGGCCAGCAGATAGCAGCCGGCGCACAGGACGCCGCAGAGCAGCATGACCCGGGTCAGGTGGAGCCGCTCGCTGAATTTGCCGTAGAGCATGCGGGAGATGCCCATGAACATGGCGAACAGGCCGGGTCCTGCCAGGTCTCCCACCGTCTTGGAGACGCCCAGGGCGGACTCAGTGAAGGCGGACGCCCACTGGGCCATAGTGGCCTCGGAGGCGCCGGTGCAGATCATCAGCACAATCATGAGCCAGAACAGGGGCAGCCGGAGCAGTTCGCCGCTGCCCATGCTCTCCCCTTCCTCCACCAGCCGCTCCATGGGGCAGCGGAGGAAGTTCCACGTGTTGTACAGCGGCAGCAGCGCCCAGAGGACCGTCAGCACCTTCCAGTGTTCGATGCCGAAGAGGGCGAAGAAGAGGGTGGAGCCCAGGACGACCCCCACCGCCCCCCAGCAGTAGGAGGAGTGGAGGAGGCTCATCATGCCGTCCTTGTGCTCGAAGGGGCAGGCCTCCACGATGGGGCTCACCAAAACCTCGATCAGGCC
>CAUBHZ010000113.1 GCA_958435885.1 uncultured Intestinimonas sp.
CCGTGGAGGACGGCTCCCTGGACGCCAACTACTTCCAGCACATCACCTACATGAACAACTTCAACGTGGAGTACGGCACCCACCTGGCCAGCGCCGCCGAGGTCCACTACGAGCCCTTCGGCATCTACGCCGGCAAGACCGCCAGCCTGGATGAGCTCCAGGACGGCGCCCAGATCGCCGTGCCCAACGACACCACCAATGAGGGCCGTGCTCTGCTGCTCCTCCAGGAGCAGGGCCTCATCACCCTCACCGAGGACTGCGGCCTGGAGCCCACCAAGGACGACATCGCCGAGAACCCCCACAACTATGAGATCGTGGAGCTGGAGGCCAAGCTGCTGCCCACCACCCTCCAGGACGTGGACATCGCCGTCATCAACGGCAACTACGCCATCGACGCCGGTCTGAAGGTGTCTGACGCGCTGGCCATCGAGGCCGCCGACGGCACCGCCGCCACCGCCTACGTGAACGTGCTGGCCGTGAAGGAGGACCGTCTGGACGATCCCGCCATCCAGGCTCTGGCCAAGGCCCTGTGCAGCCAGGAGGTCAAGGACTTCATCGACCAGACCTACGACGGCGCCGTGGTCGCCGTGTTCTGAAAAGCACCAGAAACCCGCTCCGGTACTCCCGGAGCGGGTTTCTTATTTTTCCTTAATTCCTATTGAATTTATCGGATTTTTGTGATAGACTGAGAAAAAAATTTAGGAGGCATTTTCCATGCGTATTGCCCATTCTATTCTGGACCTCATCGGAAATACCCCGCTCCTGGCCCTGGAGCGGTACGTCCCCGGCGCCAAAGTGCTGGCCAAGCTGGAGTCCTTCAACCCCCTGTCCTCGGCCAAGGACCGGGCCGCCCTCTACATGATCCGTGACGCGGAGGAGCGGGGCGTACTGAAGCCCGGGGCCACCATCGTGGAGCCCACCAGCGGCAACACGGGGGTGGGCCTGAGCTATATCGGCCGCATCCTGGGCTACCGGGTGGTCCTCACCATGCCGGAGACCATGAGCCAGGAGCGGCGGAGCCTTCTGGCCGCCCTGGGGGCCGAGCTGGTCCTCACCGAGGGTGCCAAGGGCATGGGGGGCGCCATCGCCAAGGCCAAGGAGCTGCTGGAGACCCTGCCCGGAGCCTGGATGCCCGACCAGTTCAACAACCCGGCCAACGCCAAGGCCCACTATGAGACCACCGGTCCTGAGATCTGGCGGGACACGGAGGGCAAGGTGGACGTGCTGGTGGCCGGGGTGGGCTCCGGCGGCACCATCACCGGCGCTGGCCGCTACCTGAAGGAGCAGAATCCCGCCATCCAGGTTGTGGCGGTGGAGCCCGCCGAGTCCCCCGTCCTCTCCGGCGGCAAGCCGGGTCCTCACAAGATCCAGGGCATCGGCGCCGGCTTTGTGCCCGGCACCCTGGACCGCTCAGTGGTGGACCGGGTGGTGACCGTCCCCGGAGACGAGGCCATGGCCGCCGGCCGGGCCCTGGCGGAGACCGAGGGCGTGCTGGTGGGCATCTCCTCCGGCGCCGCCGCCTGGGCCGCCAAGTCCCTGGCCGCCCAGCCGGAATTTGCCGGCAAGACCATCGTCACCGTCCTGCCCGACACCGGAGAGCGCTACCTCTCCACCGCCCTCTTCCAGAAAGGCTAAGCCGCAATGAAAAGGCGCTCCGGACGGCCGTCCGGAGCGCCTTTGTGTTCTTTATGACACCTGGAGCATGTTGGTCATGTCCATGGTGATCTCGGTGGTATAGGGGTTGAGCATGTCGTTGAAGATCTCCAGGCACGCCTCCCGCTCCAGCTGATAGCACCAGGAGGTGCCGTGGTAGCGGACGGTGCCGTCGCCGGGCAGGGTGGCGGTGGAGACGCCGCTGTCCAGGTTCAGACTGGCCGCCTGGGTGGCCAGCCAGATGATATCGGTGGCGGAGAGGTCGGTCTTGACGTTTTTGAGGAAGATGTCCACATAGTCGGCGATCTTGCCCGGCTTGGAGAGCACCTTTTTCCCCACGGCGATGAGGAGCTTCTGCTGGGTCTGGGAGCGGCCCACATCGGTGTAGCCGCTGCCGTCGTTGTTGTGGCGGAACCGGACCACCTCCATGGCCTCCTGGCCGTCCAGGTGGGTCATACCCTCCTTGTAGTGGATGGAGAGGGGGGGATTGGCGGTGGGGTCGTCGTAGTTCATGTCGCAGGGGACATAGAAGTCCACCCCGTCCACGGCGTTGACCAGCCGCTGGAAGCCCTTGAGGTTGACCGTCACATAGTGGTCGATGGGGATGCCGATGAGGTCGGAGACCACGCTTTTGAGCCCGTCGATGCCCTCGGTGGCGTAGACGCTGTTGATCTTGGGGAGCTTGCGGTCCACCAGGGTGTCCCGTGGGATGGAGACCACGCCCATCTTCTGGTTGACCGTGTCATAGGCCACCACCATGATGGTGTCGGTGTTGCCGCCGCCCTCGTCGGTGGCCGCCAGCAGGAAGGTGTAGAAGCCCTCCTTGCGCACCAGGGGCGTGGGGGTGGGGAGGACGCTCTCGTCCTCCTGGGTGTCCGGATCGTCGGCCGCCGGGGTCGTCTGGGGTACCGCCGCCACGGGAGGCGCCGCCTGTTCCGGCGGCTTCACCAGGGCCTGATAGGCGCAGAAGAGCACCACGATGAGGGCGGAGAGGACCACCACCGTCCGGTAGAGGGTGCGGAACATCCGCCCCAGGGGGGAGCTCCGCCGCTTCTTTTTCTTTTTGAGCAGCCGCTTGGCCAATGTGCATCCAACCTCTCGATTATGTCAACGACTATCAGTATACTGGTTTAGACGCGGAGAGGCAAGAAAAAGTTTGTCTTTTCTCCCGCCGATTTTCAAAAAATCCCCTTGACAAACGGGGGTGTCTCCCTTATAATGCAAGCAACTTCAAAACGCTAAACCGATGAAGAAGAGGAGTAGCTTTGGACAGGACCCTTTCAGAGAGCCGCGGGCGGTGGGAGCGCGGCAGGGGACGCCGGGGTGAATGGACTTCCGAGGGCAGGGGCGAACGGCCATAGGGCTCAGTAGCCAGACGGGGACTCCGCCCGTTATCAGGGGAGCCGGTGTTGGTTGGACATCGGAAAGCGAGTGGGCGTGTGCGCTGGCATACGTCAATCCGGGTGGTACCGCAGAGGTCATGGCCTTTGTCCCAGAGAATCAAATCTTGGGGCGAGGGCTTTTTTGCTGCCCTCCCCCGCGAAAAGGAGCGAGCAGTATGAACCAGATCCCCCACAGAATCTACCTGACCGAAGACCAGATCCCTCGCCAGTGGTACAACCTGCGGGCCGACATGCCGTCTCAGCCCGACCCGCTGCTGAATCCCGGCACCCTCCAGCCCGTGACGGAGGAGGAGCTCTGCCCCATCTTCTGCAAGGAGCTGGCCCACCAGGAGCTGGACGGGGCCACCCGCTACGTGGACATTCCCGAACCCATCCTGGACTTTTATAAGATGTACCGTCCCTCGCCGCTGATCCGGGCCTATGAGCTGGAGAAGGCCCTGGACACCCCGGCCAGGATCTACTACAAATTCGAGGGCAACAACACCTCAGGCTCCCACAAGCTCAACTCCGCCGTGGCCCAGGCCTACTACGCCAAGGCCCAGGGCATCACCAAGCTCACCACCGAGACGGGAGCCGGCCAGTGGGGCACCGCCCTCAGCGAGGCCTGTTCCTTCTTCGGCCTGGACCTGGACGTCTTTATGGTGAAGGTCTCCTATGAGCAGAAGCCCTTCCGCAAGGCGGTCATGGGGGTCTTTGACGCCAACGTCACCGCCTCCCCCTCCATGGAGACCGAGGTGGGCCGAAAAATTCTGGCCGAGAACCCGAACACCACCGGGAGCCTGGGCTGCGCCATCTCGGAGGCGGTGGAGCGGGCGGTGACCACCCCCAATTGCCGTTATGTCCTGGGCAGCGTGCTCAACCAGGTCCTCCTCCACCAGTCCATCATCGGCCTGGAGTCCCAGCTGGCCATGGCGCAGATCGGCGAATACCCCGACGTGGTGGTGGGCTGCGCCGGCGGCGGCTCCAACCTGGGCGGCCTCATCTCCCCCTTCATGCGGGATAAGCTCACCGGCAAGGCCAATCCCCGCATCGTGGCGGTGGAGCCGGCCTCCTGCCCCTCCCTCACCCGGGGCAAATACGCCTATGACTTCTGCGACACCGGCAAGGTCACCCCCATGGCCCGGATGTACACCCTGGGCTCCGGCTTCATCCCCTCGGCCAACCACGCCGGCGGCCTGCGCTACCACGGCATGAGCCCCATCCTCTCCAAGCTCTACCACGACGGCTATATGGAGGCGGTGAGCTACAAGCAGACCGAGGTCTTTGAGGCCGCCGTCCTCTTCGCCAAGCGGGAGACCATCCTCCCCGCCCCCGAATCGGCCCACGCCATCAAGGGGGCCATCGACGAGGCCCTCAAATGTAAGGAGAGCGGCGAGGCCAAGACCATCCTCTTCGGCCTCACCGGCACCGGCTACTTCGACATGACCGCTTACGAGTCCTACCTCAGCGGCAAAATGAGCGACCACGTTCCCACCGACGAAGAGCTTCAGAAGGGCTTCGACTCCCTCCCGAACATCCCCCAGAACCGCCTGTAAATCCCGCGTTTTTCCGCGCCTCGCCCGGCATGTTCCGGGCGGGGCGCTTTGCCTTTTCCAGCCGTCTATTGGCAAGTTATCTAAAAATACGGGGGGAAATTCGGCACGGGTTCTCCTTGACGGTGGCAGGCAGATAGAGTATCATAGACTCACGCCGCAAAAGAAAACCACAATATATAGTGTTTTGTTGCATTTACATAATACCAAATAAATGGGCCCTCTCCGGAGGGCTCTTTCCATGGAAGCACGAAGGAGGAGCACATAGAAATGACCATGACCAGCATCCGAAAGCGGGACGGCCGCATCGCCCCCTTTGACGAGGAGAAGATCGCCGGCGCCATCACCAAGGCCTTTGACGCCACCTACAAGCCGGGCTACGGGGAGACGGCCCTCCGCCTGGCTGACGAGGTGGTGTCCATTCTGGAGCTGGAGGGAGAGCCCCAGCCCGACGTGGAGCACATCCAGGACCTGGTGGAGCGGGTGCTCATGGACAACGGCTATGTCCAGACGGCCAAGGCCTACATTCTCTACCGGAACGAGCGGAGCAAGGCCCGGGAGATGAACACCCGGCTCATGAAGGTGTATGAGGACATCACCTTCTCGGCGGCCAAGGACTCCGACATCAAGCGGGAGAACGCCAACATCGACGGCGACACCGCCATGGGGAGCATGCTCAAGTTCGGCTCCGAGGGCGCCAAGCAGTTCTATGATATGTTCGTCCTGAACCCGGAGCACGCCCGGGCCCACCGGGAGGGTGACATCCACATTCACGACCTGGACTTCCTCACCCTCACCACCACCTGCTGCCAGATCGACATCCAGAAGCTCTTCAAGGGGGGCTTCTCCACCGGCCACGGCACCCTGCGGGAGCCCAACGATATCTCCTCCTACGCCGCCCTGGCCTGCATCGCCATCCAGTCCAACCAGAACGACCAGCACGGCGGCCAGTCCATCGTGAACTTCGACTATGGCATGGCCGACGGCGTGCGCAAGACGTTTAAGCGGGTCTACCGTCAGAACCTGGCCCGGGCCCTCACCCTTCTGGCCGACGACGCCGACCCGGAGCAGGCCCTGAAGGGGATCATGGCCCAAATCGAGGCCGACACCGGCCTGTGCCCCACCCTCAGCGGGAACGAGGCCTATTTTGCCGCCGAGCGGGCTGCCCTGGTGCCCCAGTTCGGGGACGAGGCCACGGTGGCCAGGGCCCAGGCCTTCGCCCAGCAGCGGGCGGAGAAGGAGACCGACCGGGCCACCTATCAGGCCATGGAGGCCCTCATCCACAATCTGAACACCATGCACTCCCGGGCCGGCGCCCAGACTCCCTTCTCCTCCATCAACTACGGCACCGACACCACCCCCGAGGGCCGCATGGCCATCCGCAACATCCTGCTGGCCGAGGACGCGGGCCTGGGCCACGGCGAGACGCCCATCTTCCCCATCCACATCTTCAAGGTGAAGGAGGGCGTGAACTACAACTCCGGCGACCCCAACTACGACTTGTTCGAGCTGTCCATGAAGGTGAGCGCCAAGCGCCTGTTCCCGAACTATGTATTTTTGGACAGCCCGCAGAACATCGTATACTATAAGCCCGGCCATCCGGAGACGGAGGTGGCCACCATGGGCTGCCGCACCCGCGTGATGAGCAACGTCTGCGGGCCTGAGATCGCCTACAGCCGGGGCAATTTGTCCTTCACCTCCATCAACCTGCCGCGCCTGGCCATCGAGGCCGGCCACGACGAGGCCCTGTTCTACAAAAAGCTGGACGACATGATGGAGCTGGTGGCCCAGCAGCTGCT
>CAUBHZ010000114.1 GCA_958435885.1 uncultured Intestinimonas sp.
TTCGGATTTTACAGTCGTGGGATTATACTAAATCAAATAGGGAGAACGTACCGCTCCCTTTCCAAAACAAAATCGCAGGAGGAAACAGCATGAGAAAAGCAAGACGGCCGGCAGCCATTGCCATGGCCCTCGCCCTGGCGCTTCAGCTGGGCACTGTGGTGCCAGCGGCGGCAGCGGGCATCAACTCGACCGCTGGGTATGAAAACGGCAATTCCCCCCTGAATCTGAACCTGATTGCCCGGTACGCCTCCGGCCAGTACAACGTGGACGGCGGCGTCATGGAGATCGTGGCCTACAGCCAGAGCAATGGCTATGCTTACACCATCAACGGCCAGAGCGGCCTGCTGGCGGCAATCCCCCTGGGGGATCTCACCGCCGGGATCTCCGTCGCCCGGCTCAGCGGCACGGACATCGACGTGAAGGCCCTGGTGGAGGCGGCGGACAGCTCATTCCGCTATGGGGACATGACCTCCGTGGCCATCTCTCCGGACAACACCATCCTGGCCGCCGCCCTCCAGGCGGAGGGATATCATGACGCCGGCCGGGTAGCCCTGTTCGCCTGCAATGCCGACGGCTCCTTGACCCTGAGGGGACTGGTGGAAACCGGTGTGCAGCCGGATATGGTGACCTTTGCCGGCAGCAGCACCGTCCTCACCGCCGACGAGGGGGAGCCTCGGGAGGGCTACGGCGACGGAATCGTTGATCCCAGGGGCTCGGTTACTGTGGCAGATGTGTCAACCCTCACCAGCGAGGTGGTGGGCTTTGACGCTTTCGACGCCCGCCGTGACGAGCTGGCCTCAGCCGGGATCGTGCTGAAGAAGGGAGTCGATCCCTCCACGGACCTGGAGCCGGAGTATATCGCCGTATCCGGCGGCAAGGCCTATGTCACCCTGCAGGAGAACAATGCCATCGCCGTGCTGGATCTGGCCTCCCGTACCTTTGACGGGATCTACTCCGCAGGTTTTGAGGACTACAGCGTCACCCCCATTGATATCGACAAGAAGGATGACGCCTATGCGCCCAGGACCTACGGCAGCCTCATGGGCATCCGGATGCCCGACGGCATCGCCGCCTTCCAGGTGGACGGCAAAACCTATCTGGTCACCGCCAACGAGGGCGACGCCCGAGAGTGGGGCGACGAGGATCTGGGCACCTTCTACCTCAGCGAGGACGAGCAGGACTTCGGCGAGGAGGGCGTGACCTCCCCCACTGGAGCCATCACCGGGGAGAACTCCGGCCTGGAGGGCAAGGTGGTCTTCTTCAAGGTGGAGGACTTTGACGGCTTGGACAGCGGCAAGGACTACCTCTTCGGCGGCCGCACCTTTACCATTTATGAGGCCGGGGAGAACGGCGTCACCGAGGTGTTCACCAGCGGCAACGACTTTGAGACCCTCACCGCCCGGTACCTGACCGATTACTACAACTGCTCCAACGACAACACCGTGGTGGATGACCGCTCTGGCAAGAAGGGACCGGAGGCGGAGAGCGTCACGGTTGGTACGGTGGACGGCCGCACCTATGCCTTCGTGGCCCTGGAGCGCACCGGCGGCGTCATGGTCTATGACGTGACCGAGCCTGCCTCCGCCCAGTACGTGAACTACATTAACACCCGGGATTTCGCCTCCATAGTGGAGGGCTCCGAGGAGTATGAGGACGGGGAGCTGGACAAGTGGGTCACCGGCGGCGATGTGGCCCCCGAGGGTCTGCTGTTCCTGAGTGATGCCGTCAGCCCCACCGGAGAGGCCCTGCTGCTGGCAGCCTGTGAGGTATCCGGCACGGTGGCTGTCTATCAGGTGGGCGGCGAGCCCCTGTCCGTCCTGCCCTTCACCGATGTGGAGGCCCGGGATGCCCAGGCGGTGCGCTATGTCTGTGAGAACGGCCTGATGGCTGGCGTCAGCGCGGACCGCTTTGAGCCCAATGGGACGCTGACCCGGGGCGAGGCGGTCACGGCCCTGTGGGCACTGGAGGGCCGCCCGGTGGTGAATTATCTGATGGACTTCTCCGATGTGGACCCGGCGGCCTCCTATGGCGAGGCCGTCCGCTGGGCCGCCTCCGAGGGGATCGCCGGCGGCTACGGCGGCGGCCTGTTCGGCCCGGACGATCCCATCACCCGGGAGCAGCTGGCGGTCATGCTCTACCGCTACGCCCGGCATGAGGGCTATGACACCGCCCAGGGCGGCATGGCCGTCCGGGAGTTCGCCGACTATGACCAGATCGCCGGCTACGCTGCGGAGGCCATGACCTGGGCGGTGGAGGCCGGCGTGCTCACCGCGACCTCCTTGGACACGCTGGCCCCCGGCCAGGCAGCCACTCGGGTGCAGACTGCCCAGGCGCTGCTGGCCCTGTCCCAATTCACCAAATAACCAGGCGAATTGGGGTGTGAAGACCATGAAGCGTTTGGATAAGGAACGCCGGAAGCTGGAAAAGGTCGGATTCTCCGGGCAAACGTTGGAGCGGGCGATGGAGCTGCTGGAGCGGACGAATGCGTCCATCCTGAGCGAGCTCCTGGTCAAGATGGTGACCAGGCAGGAAAAAACGCCCTCCATGGCGCTGTACGAGATGGAGACCAAAACGCGGGAACTGGAGGCCAAACTGGGACTCTCGCCCAAGGAGCCATTCTAAACATCAGCAAAATAAAGCAGCGGGGAGTAGGCAGATGTGCCTTCTCCCCGCTGCTTTTCTGTGCCGGTCAGTCCCTCAGATCGGCGGTCCAGTCGAAGATCCGCCCCGTCCGGGGGTCCAGTTCAAACTCGTACTTCATGCCGTCCAGGAACAGCTCCCCTTCGTAACGTCCCCGGCCGTCGCCGGACTCTTCCCAGACAGATACGTCCGCCGCACTGGCGCCGGAAACCTTGCCGGCCACGATGGAAGTGGCCTCCTCCGCTGTGACAGGGCTGCCGTCCAGAGCGTCCAGCCACTCCTCGTCCACCTCGTAGTCCGCACCAACGATGCGACCGTCGGCCATGGCCACCTCAAAGTCGTAGTCGCCGTAGTCGGTCTCGAACTCGATGTCATAGATGGGGATGCCATTGTCGCTGTCGGTCTCGTTTTTGATGTTGTAGGCGTCGCCCTCCGGCACGTCCGCATTGTCCAGGGCGATGGCCAGGGCCTCCTCCCGGCTGATCTCCCCGGCGGCGACTCCCCTCTCCGGGTCGGGGGACACAGGCGGCGTCTGCCCCTGGCCGGCGGGCGTTTCCGGAACGGAGGACGCCGGGGGAGTCTGGCCGCCGGAGGGGGCCGTCCCGCCGGGCGCGGCGCCGCCCGCCTGTCCGCCGCAGCCGGTCAGGCAGGCCAGCAAAAGCGCCGCTGTCAAACCGAAAGAAAAGATCTGTTTCATCCCGCGCGCTCCTTTCTGTGTGCGTGCCTCCATCCTACCACGAAGAACCCTGGCGCGCAACCCATCCAAGGGAACACAAAACCGCCCCATCCGTTTCTTTACATACATTTGACAAAGATTTGACATCCAGACGGTCGCGCCTCCGTTTCGCAACCGCTAAACTTTACAATAGTGTTTTCTACCCTTTGAAAATTTCTGCTGTGACCCCGAAAATCCGGCGGCGTGTCCGTATCCTACTGCCGGAGGGGGATGGAGGGATGGCAATGGTGCGCACAGAGCACGACATCGTTTCCCAGGTACGATCGGCCAAGACGGACTCGGAGGCGGCGGACGCCCTCATCCGTCAGTACATGGGCTTTATCCGCTCGGAGACGGTGAAGTTTCTTCATACCGCCCCGGAAAACGGCCATGAGGACGAACTGAGCATCGCCATGCTGGCCTTCTATGAGGCGGTGCTGGCCTATGAGAAGAGCCGGGGCGCTTTTCTGCCCTACGCCGCCCGTGCTATTAAAAACCGGCTCATCGACCACTACCGGACGGAGAAGCGCCACGGCAACGTGATCTCCCTCCACACCCCCCTGGGCGGGGAGGAGGACGGCGGCGAGCTGCTGGACACCATCCCCGACACCGTGGACCACGCCGGGGACTATGCGGTGCGCACCGCCAGCCGGCGGGAGATCCAGGAGTTTTCCGAGAAGCTGGCCCAGTTCGGCCTGACCTTCTCCGATGTGGCGGACAACTGCCCCCGGCAGGAGCGGACCTTCGCCGCCTGCCGCCGGGTGCTGGACTTCGCCCGGACCCAGCCGGAGCTACTGAAACGGGTGGAGGACACGGGCAAGCTGCCCATGGGGGAGCTGTCCGCCGGCTCCGGCACCGACAGGAAGACCATGGAGCGGCACCGGAAGTACCTGGTGGCCATCCTGCTGGCCTTCACCAACGGCTATGAGATCATCCGGGGCCACCTGTGCCAGGTGGGCCCCAAGAGAGGGGGCGACGAGGCGTGAGCTATCTGGTCATGGAGGTGCATCCGGCCTACGCGGTGGTGCTGGACGAGGAGGGCCGCTTTTTGAAGGCCGCCAACCTGCGCTATCAGGTGGGGGACACAGTGCGGGACATCGTGGAGCTGCGGCACCCCAGGGAAAAACGCCCCGCCCTGTGGAAGCCCCTGTCCGGCGTGGCTGGCCTGGCCGCCTGTCTGTGCTTGGTGTTCTTTGGCTACTACCAGCCAAACTTCACCCCCTACGGCGCCCTGCGCATCCAGATCAACCCGGATGTGGAGCTCACCCTCAGCCGCACCGACCGGGTGCTGGAGCTGGAGGGGCTCAATGAGGACGGCCAGAGCCTGATTGCGGGCTACGAATACAGCGGCAAGGACCGGGAGGACGTGACCGGGGAGCTGGTGGAGCGGGCCATCGATATGGGCTACCTCTCCGGCGGGGAGACGGTGTCCATCACGGTCACCAGCGCCGACGCCGACTGGCAGGCCCGGGAGGAACAGGCGGCCCGGGAGGATCTGGAGGAGCGGTACGGGGAGACCATCGTGATCCAAATCGGCCCCGCGCCGGAGGAGGAACCGGCCACCGAGGTGGTGATCCCGGTGGCGCCGCCCAGCCCCACGCCGTCCCCCACCTCGGACCTCACGCCGGAGCCTGTGCCGGAGCCCACGCCGGCGCCCTCCGCGCCCCCTGTCCCCTCTGCCGACCCGGGGATCACGGACTACGATGACACGGACTACGGCCCCAACGCCGACGGGGTCACCGATTATGAGGATACGGATTACGGTCCTTACAGCGACGGCGTCACCGACTATGAACCTCCCGACGACGGCCCTTATGTGGACGGTGACACCGACTATGAGGACCGGGATGACGGCGATGACCGGGACGACGATGACGACGACTGGGACGGCGATGACGATGATGATGGCGACGATGACGGAGAGCGGGATGACGACGATTAACGCAGAAAAATTTCCGCCGCGGCCCCGGTTTTGGAGACCGGCCGCCGTATCCTCCCTGTGTCAGCCGAAGAAGAGGAAAAAAGTTTTTCCCAGGCCCCGGTTTTTCGGCAGCGGCTCCGTAATCTAAAAGCAGAACACACAAACCAAACACCCTTTTCAAGGAGATGAATGAAATGAAACAGAACATCCGCACCAAATGGTTTGCCCTGACCCTGACCGCCGCCCTGGCCCTGACCACTCTGACCGCCTGCGGGAACGGCGCCGGCACGGCGTCCCTCCCCGAGACCCCCGGCACCAGCGCCCCCCTCCTGGAAGAGAGCGGCGGCGTGGCCGGCACCGTCCTGCTGAGCGTGAACCCGGAGATCGAGATGGACTATGACGATCTGGGCAACGTGGTGGCCCTCACCGGCCGCAACCAGGAGGCCCAGACCCTGCTGGCCTCCTACACCGGCTATGAGGGCCGGCCCTGTACCCAGGTGGTGGGAGAGCTGGTGGACGAGATCAATGCCCTGGGCTACTTCGACGCCACCGTGGGCGGCCACGAGAAGAACATCATCCTGAAGCTGGAGCGGGGCTCCGTCTACCCCAATGACCAGTTCCTGAACGAACTGGCCGAGGCGGTCCGGCTGGTGGTGGAGACCGACCAGATCGGCTCCCAGGCCGTGACCCTGGACCAAGACGACTACGACGACGCCTACGGGGACAAGGGGTACATCAACGCCTCCGCCGCTCAGAGCATCCTCTCCACCCAGCTGGGCCGGGACGATCTGCAGTTTGTGGAGAAGGAGTACGACCTGGACGACGGGGAGTACGAGGTGGAATTCGTCCTGGACGGCGTGGAGTACGAGTATGAGGTGAACGCCTACACCGGCAAGGTCACCGAGATGGACGCGGAGTTCCAGGACTATGACGACACCGACTATGGCCCGGGCAGCGACGGGATCACCGATTACGGCGTGACTGACTACGACGACACCGACTACGGCCCCAATGCCGACGGGATCACCGACTACGACGACACCGACTACGGCCCCAATGCCGACGG
>CAUBHZ010000115.1 GCA_958435885.1 uncultured Intestinimonas sp.
GCGGCGGTCTGCTCACCGGCAGCCAGTCCGCCTGTAAGTCCGCCTGCGACGCCTTTGCCGCCGCTGTGGAGTTTGTGGCCGACAACCCCATCGACTGATTTTTGCCCCATCAATGGCCCGGAGACGGCACAGAATGACCGCTCCGGGCCATTTTTTGACCTTTCCGTATGATAAAGAGGGAGGAAGTCTATGCGCATCATCATCTCGCCCGCCAAGAAAATGAACGACGATCTGGACGGGCTGCCGCCCCGGGACCTGCCCGCCCTGCTGGAGGAGACGGAGCGGCTGCTGGAGTATCTGCGGGCGCTGTCCCTGCCGGAGCTGAAGAAGCTGCTCTCCTGCAACGATCAGCTGGCCCAGCTCAACTACCAGCGGTTCCAGACCATGGACCTGCGCCGCCGGCTGACTCCGGCCATCCTGGCCTATGAGGGCATCCAGTACCGCTATATGGCCCCGGCGGTCTTTTCGGAAGGGGCGCTGGCCTACGTGCAGGAGCACCTGCGCATCCTCTCCGGATTTTACGGGGTGCTCCGTCCCTTCGACGGGGTGACCCCCTACCGGCTGGAGATGCAGGCCAAGCTGAAGACCCCCTTTTGCAAGGACCTCTATGACTTCTGGGGCGGCAGGCTGGCCGAAGCGTTGGAACCTGATGGTGTGGTGGTGGACCTGGCCTCCGGGGAGTACAGCAAGGCGGTGGTGTCCCACCTGCCCGCCGGCACCCGGGTCATCACCCCCGTCTTCGGAGAGCTGCGGGAGGATGGCAAGGTGGTGGAAAAGGGAGTCCACGTGAAGATGGCCCGGGGCGAGATGGTCCGTTTCCTGGCGGAGGGCGGCGTGGAGGACCCGGAGGGCATCACCGCCTTTGAGGGCCTCCATTTTCGGTATTGCCCACAGAGATCCCAGCCGGACCGGCCGGTCTTTCTGCGCGATGTGGAGAAAAGGTAAAGCGGTGTAAAATTCCGTTGACGGTGGTATAAATAGCATGTATAATGTAATTGTGAGAAATTGTGTTTGAGACAGAAAGGACCATGGAGCTATGAGGGATGCTGCTGCGGAAAAAGCCACCGTCCTCACCCACAAGCGGAGTTGCCCCAGGCCCGTTGAAGAGACATGACCTGCTTTTCAAATTGAAAAGCGGGCTATGTCTTTTTCTTTTGTCCAGACGCAGGAGCGGCCCCTGTGAGCCGGCCGTAGAGCACCTGATCGAACCTGATTTCACAGAGAAGAAAGAGAAGAAGGAGCATTTATGAGTATTGCCAATATTCTGAGCCTGTTGGGCGGCCTGGCGCTGTTCCTGCACGGAATGCAGATGATGAGCTCCGGCCTGGAGGCCGCGGCCGGCAACCGGATGAAGGGCATCCTGGAGAAGCTGACGGCCAACCGCCTGCTGGGCGTGCTGGTGGGCGCGGTGATCACCGCCGTCATCCAGTCCTCCTCCGCCACCACGGTCATGGTGGTGGGCTTCGTCAATTCCGGCATGATGACCCTCACCCAGGCGGTGTGGATCATCATGGGCGCCAACATCGGTACCACCATCACCGGTCAGCTCATCGCCCTGGACGTGGGTGCGCTGGCACCCTTCTTTGCCTTCCTGGGCGTGGCCATGATGGTCTTCCTGAAAAAGCCCCAGCTCCACCACTACGGCAGCATCCTGGGCGGTCTGGGCGTCCTCTTCATCGGCATGGACATGATGAGCAGCGCCATGGTCCCCCTGCGGGAGATGCCTGCCTTCGTGAACCTGATGACCAAGTTCTCCAACCCGGTGCTGGGTATCCTGGCCGGCGCCGCCTTCACCGCCCTCATCCAGTCCTCCTCCGCCTCTGTCGGTATCCTCCAGGCTCTGGCCAACAGCGGCGTCATCGGCCTGGGCAGCGCCGTCTACGTCCTCTTCGGCCAGAACATCGGCACCTGTATCACCGCGGTGCTGGCCTCGGTGGGCACCGGGCGCAACGCCAAGCGGACCACCATCATCCACCTGATGTTCAACATCATCGGCACCGTTCTCTTTACCACCCTGTGCCTGGTCACCCCCCTCTTCGGCGCCTCGCTGGTGGGCTTTGTCCAGAGCCTTACCCCCGACAGCCCCGCCTCCCAGATCGCCAACATGCACACCCTCTTCAACATCGTCACCACCCTGCTCCTGCTGCCCCTGGGCAAGTGGATGGTGAAGGCGGCCATGCGCATCCTGCCCGAGCGCAAGCAGGACCTGGACGAGGGCATGCACCTGGCCTTCCTCACCCCCATCAACGCCAATCAGGACCGTACCATCGGCCAGTCCGCCATCTATATCAGCCAGCTCCGGCAGGAGCTCAACCGCATGCTGGACATGGCCAAGGAGAACGTCTCCACCGCCTTCCGGGCGGTGCTGGACCGGGACCCCTCCCTGGTGGCCAAGGAGGAGGCGGTGGAGGAGTATATCGACTTCCTCAACAAGGAGATCTCCCAGTTCATCTCACATGTGATCGTCCACGAGACCAACGAGCAGGACTCCTCCGCGGTGAGCGCCTACTTCAAGATCGCCGGCAACATCGAGCGCATCGGCGACCACGCCATGAACATCTGCGGCTACAGCGGTATCCTGAAGGAGAAGGACGTCCACTTCTCCGAGGAGGCCAAGGCCGAGATCCGGGAGATGGAATCGGTGAGCCGCAAGGCCATCGAGGCCCTCAGCGGCGCGGTGTCCGACCCGGTGGAATGGCTCAGTGAGGTCTCCGCTCTGGAGCAGAAGATGGACGACATGACGGCCAGTTTCCGGCGCCACCAGATGGAGCGGATGCGCAAGGGCGTTTGCTCCGACGAGGGCTGCATCCTGTTCTCCGAGATGCTCACCGACTTCGAGCGTATCGGCGACCATGTGCTCAATATCGCGCAGGAGCGCTCCAGTGCCAGTCTGCCCTGATGGGAAAAAGAAACCGCCATGCTCGGCCTGGGCCGGGCATGGCGGTCACTTTTTTAGGAGGGATTTTCGTGGAAGACGCTCCAGCCGTCCTTGCCCCGGTGCTTGGCACAGTATAGGGCATGGTCGGCGTGGGAGTAGAGTTCCTCAAAGGTGTGTCCATGGGCGGGCACCATGGCGGCGCCCACACTGCCGGAGATGGAGATCTGCGGGTATTGGGGGTCCGTCAGGAGCCGGAACTCCCCGCAAAGACGGTGCATGTGCTGCTCCACCACCTGCTGTGAGGAGACGTCCTTCATCAGGACCATGAACTCGTCGCCGCCGATCCGGCCAATGACATCGCTCTGGCGGAAGTGGGCTCGCAGCAGATCGGCGGTGAGGACCAGGATGGCGTCACCGGCCTGGTGGCCCCAGGCATCGTTGACCTCCTTGAAATTGTCCAGATCCAGCATCAGAAGGGCGCCCTGCCTGCTGGGGTCGGACAGCCACTCGTTGATGCACTCCCGGGTGCTGGTGCGGTTGAGAAGACCGGTGAGAGGGTCGGTCTGGGCCTGCCGGAGCAGCCGTCGCCGGTCCCGCAGGGAGATATGGATGATGGCGATCAGCAGGAGGAGGACGCCCGCCAAAAAGGCGGCGCCCAGGCAGAGGACATCCTGAAAGATAAAGCTGAAGTCTGCGCCGGCCTCGCTGCCGGAGACGGTGTAGCACATCATCCAGCCGTTGTCCAGTCCGGCAGACTGGTACACCATGTACTGGACCTCACCGTGATACCGGCCGTAGAAATACCCGCTGGAGCCGGAGTCGAAGTCCTGCCGGAGCTGGTCGGCGTCGGCGCCGCCCAAGAGCTCTATGGAGGCGCAGTAGTCGAAAATGGTGTCGTATTGGGAGGGAAGCGTGGGGGAGGTGGTGGAGACCAGGCTGCCGCCGGAGGTGACCAGCAGGGGGTAACCGCTGCCGTTGTAGAGTCCTGAGAAGAGAAACTCGCTGACCTTGCCGATGTTGAAGGAGCCGCCCACCGCGCCCAGGATCTGGCCTTCGGGGTCCATCACCGGGACGATGAGGACCACCTTTGTCTCACTGTCCACGGAGCTGGAGAGGGGATCGCTGACGGCGCGCTTGCCGGACAGGGCTTCGGAAAAATAGTCCCGGTATCCGATGTTGGTGATGGCGCCGTCGTTGGCGTAGCCCACGCCGGAGGGGGCGATGATCAGAATGCGGGAGAATTCACCGGTGGAGACGATGGCGTCCGCCATCAGCAGGTTGTCCCCATCCACCAGGTTGTCCTGGCGTGCCACAAAGCGGGCCAGACCGTCCAGGGCGGCAAACTGGGTTTGGATGACGGAATTGAAGTGGTCGCACTGCTGCTCCACGTTGCTGCGCAGGGAACGGAGGGTCTGTTCTCCCACGGAGCGCTTTTCATAGAAGATGAAGAAGACCATACAGATGGCCAGATATGATAGAAACAGGATCAGCAGCGGCACATAGCGGCGAACGTGTCCGCCGTGCATCTCAGGAATGATACCCACCTCCCTTGCCAGATATTTCGCACCCACAGTATAACATACTTTGTATAGAATCGAAACGGGGAAACTGTCGGATTTGGTAATGAAAGCGGAAGCATTTTCATGCAAAAGTCAGAAAAAAAGGGGAGAAATCCCAGATACGTTACTATATAGGACAGAAAAGGAGACATACAGGCATGTATTATTACTTTGCGCCCATGGAGGGGGTGACGGGCAGGCTGTTCCGCCGCACCCACTTCCGGTTCTTCTCCGGGGTGGACAAATACTTCCTTCCCTTTGTCTCACCGGGCAAGGACAGGGTCTTCTCCAGGCGGGATATGCGGGAGCTCACGCCGGAGGCGGATGTGAGGGTGCCGGAGGTGCCCCAGCTGCTGACCTGTCAGGCGGAGGACTTCCTGTGGGCGGCGGAGCTGCTGGGGGACCTGGGCTACCGGGAGGTCAATCTGAATCTGGGCTGTCCCTCGGGCACCGTCACCGCCAAGGGAAAGGGCTCCGGCTTCCTGCGGGACCCGGAGGGCCTGGACCGCTTTCTGGAGCAGATCTTCAGCCGTTCTAAGGTGGCCATCTCCATCAAGACCCGGGTGGGTTACCAGTCGCCGGAGGAATTTGAAGGGTTGCTGGCCTGTTTCGGACGGTATCCCTGCGCGGAGCTCATCGTCCACCCCCGGGTGCGGTCGGACTTTTACAAGGGCGGGGTGCGGCTGGAGACCTTTGCCCTGGCGGCGGAACGGAGCACCGCCCCTCTGTGTTACAACGGGGACCTGACCACGGCGGGGGAGATCGGCACCTTCCGGCAGCGGTTCCCCACGGTGGAGCGGGTGATGCTGGGCCGGGGCCTGGTGGGAGACCCGGCCCTGGCCGCCAAGGCCAAAGGAGACCCGGCCGCCGACCGGGAGGGGCTGCGCCGGTTCCATGACGCGCTCTATGAGGGCTATGCGGAGGCCTTCGGCAGCCGGCACAACGCCATGCTGCGGATGAAGGAGCTGTGGTTCTACCTCATCTGGCTCTTTGAGGGGCAGGAGCGCCTGAGCAAGGCCCTGAAGAAGGCCAGGACCCCCGATGAGTATGAGGCGCGGGTGGCGGACATTTTCGCAGAGCTGCCCCTGCGGGCGGACTCCGCCGCCGGCTGGCGGGACCGGCCCATTTTTTGACACGGGTCCGGTCCGGTGGTATGATAGGGACATCCACATAGAAATGGGGGACCAAACTTGGAAAACAAGGTATATGAGACCATTCTGGGGCGCCGGAGCATCCGGGCCTTTCAACCCAAGCAGGTGGAGCAGGAGAAGCTGGACGCGGTGCTCCAGGCGGGGCTGTACGCCCCCTGTGGGATGGGCAGCCAGCTGGTGACCCTGGTGGCCGTCCAGGACCCGGCGGTCCGGAAGAAGCTGTCCGCCATGAACGCCGCCATCATGGGCACCGACCGTGATCCCTACTACGGCGCTCCCACCATCGTGGTGGTGCTGGCGTCGCCGGAGCGGTACACCTGGGTGGAGGACGGCAGCTGTGCCCTGACCGTCATGATGGAGGCCGCCCACGCCCTGGGCCTGGGCTCCTGCTGGATCCACCGGGCCCGGGAGATGTTTGACAGCGACGAGGGCAAGGCCCTGCTCAAGGCGTGGGGCGTCCCCGAGGGCATGCGGGGCGTGGGCGCCCTGGCCCTGGGCTATCCTGCGGGCGAGGCGCCCAAAGCGCCCGAGCGGAAGCCCGGCCGCGTCTTCAAGGTCTGACGGCTTCGGCTTGTCGAAAAGTAGAAATACTTCAGATCCTGTGCAGGAGCCTCGCAGAGTTCCGTCGTCCGCAGACGACGGAATCAAGTCAGGTCTGTTTTTTCCGGGGACATGCGCCTCGGAAAAAACACTGCTCAGGCCGCAAACGTGCGAGCGCAGCGAGTGCGATGCAGCGGCCTGTATCT
>CAUBHZ010000116.1 GCA_958435885.1 uncultured Intestinimonas sp.
TGACCTCTCGCGTGTGAGGCGAGCGCTCTACCAGCTGAGCTATGCCTCCATATGGGAGACGTTGGTGACGCGTACGGGAATCGAACCCGTGTTACCGCCGTGAAAGGGCGGTGTCTTAGCCGCTTGACCAACGCGCCATGCGGTGCAGCAGACGCTGCATGGTAGCGGCACCTGGATTTGAACCGGGGACAACTCGGGTATGAACCGAGTGCTCTAGCCAACTGAGCTATGCCGCCATATCGGCCCTCACGAACAGGGCAAGAGATAGTATACCCGATGTGCCGCCTGTTGTCAACCAAAATCTCAAAATTTCCTGAAAAAATTTTCTCCCCTCCGCAGGGGGTCAATCCACCTTGTAGCCCACGCCCCACACCGTCTTGATGAACCGGGGGTCACGGCTGGGCTCTCCCATCTTCTCCCGCAGCCGCCGGATGTGGACCATGACGGTGTTGTTCCGGTCCAGGTACTTCTCCCCCCACACCGTCTCGAAGAGACGCTCGGCGGAGATGACCTGCCCCCGGTTGGAGCAGAGCATCCACAGGATGTCGAATTCGATGGGGGTGAGGTTCAATTCCTTATCATATAAGGTGCACTGGTGGGTGCCCCGGTCGATGACCAGGCCGTTGAAGTCGATGACGTCCCCCGCCGGCGCCTTCTCCTGGGTGCTGTTGTAGCGGGTGTACCGCCGCAGCTGGGCCTTTACCCGGGCCACCAGCTCCAGGGGGTTGAAGGGCTTGGTGATGTAGTCGTCGGCGCCGATGGTGAGGCCGGTAATCTTGTCCATGTCGGAGCTCTTGGCGGTGAGCATGAGGACGGGAAAGCGATGCTCCCGCCGCAGCTCCCCGCACAGCTCGAAACCCGACTTGTCGGGCAGCATCACGTCCAGGATGGCCAGATCCACGCTCTGATGGGCCAGGGTGTCCAGGGCCTCCTTGGCGGTGCCGCAGGTGTGGACGGTGAAGCCCTCGCTGCGCAGATACACCCCCACCAGGTCGGCGATCTCCGGCTCGTCGTCTACCACCAGAATATGGATGTCCATGCCGCTCCCCTCCTCACGGTCCGTTTGGCTATGATTATAGCCGCTGGGGGCGGGAAAAGTCAACGGTCCCGGGGAAACGTAAGAAAAACATCACAAAACCGGTTCAGAACAGCAGGCGCAGCAGCCAGCTGGCGGCGAAGGCGCCCACGGCGGGGAGCAGGTTTTCGGGCTGGAAGGGGCGGTCCAGCAGGCCCTTTACCAGCAGCACGATGCCGGCCAGCCGCAGCAGCCAGGGCAGCAGGCTGAACAAGATGGCCAGAGGCAGTCCGATGAGGGTGAGGACCAGGGCGGCCACCACGCTGACGGCGGCCACGCCGGCCAGGCAGACCAGCGTCAGGGCAAACAGGGTGAACATTGCGCATCCTCCTTTCCTGTCTGTACCCTAAGGATACCACGCCACGTTAAAAGAAAGGGACAAAGAAAGATGAAAATTCGGTTAAAAAGGGGGAGAAAAATCTTCCTCTTGCCGTCTGGGCCGGGGCGGCAGCGGGCACAATAGAGGCAGCTGAGACAAGGGAGGGCCCGGATATGGAGCTTGTACGGAAAATGGTCTGGAAGGACAATGGGCGGCGGCTGCGCCGCTGGGAGGCGGCGCTGATGGCGGGGCTGGCCATCGCCCTGCTGGCGGGGCTGTGGCTGGACCGGGAGCAGGCCGCCCTGGCCGAGCAGGTGGTACGGCTCCACGTCATCGCAAACTCCGACTCCAACGCCGACCAGGCGCTGAAGCTCCAGGTCCGGGACCGGGTGCTGGAGGCGGCGGCAGAGGCCTGCGCCCAGGCCCGGAACGCCGAAGAGGCGGTGGACCTCCTCCGCCAGGCCCTGCCCGAGCTGGAGGGTGCGGCGGAGGAGGCGGTGGCGGCCGCCGGGACGGACTGCCCCGTCTCCGCCTCTCTGGAGGACGACGTGTGGTTCCCCACCAAGACCTATGACGGCTTCGCCCTCCCCCAGGGCCGGTACACCGCCCTGCGGGTGGTGCTGGGCGAGGGCGCCGGGCGGAACTGGTGGTGCGTGGTCTTCCCGCCCCTGTGCCAGAGCTCCGCCACCGAGGCCCAGCCCGTCCTGGCCGCCCTGGGCGAGGAGGAGGCCGCCCTCCTCACCGGGGAGAGCGAGGGCTATGTCATCAAGTTCAAGGCCATGGAGCTCTGGGAGGGCTTCTGCCGCTGGGCGGAGGGGGACTGACCTCAGCCCCCCCGGCCCAGGTTCCAGGAGATGTTGCCGGTGCCCAGGCCGTAATTGCCGGCGGGCACCTCCCCCACCCCGGGGATGGTCACCGTGGGCACCGTAGAGGCTCCCGTCTGCCCCGGTCGGCGGCCCGGCAGGTAGAAGGTGATGAACTTGAGCGAGAAGATGTCGCAGACCATGAAGGTCTGGGTGGCCTCCTCGTAGAGGGTGAGGTAGCTCCGGCCCACGGAGTAGAGGATGCCCTCCTTCTTGATCATGGCCTGGAGCCCCACCAGGAACTCGCAGGCTACATAGGCCCCCAGGTTGTCGGATAAAATCTGCTGGAGAGAGCCCCGCATGGTGTCGGTGTTGAAGTTCTCCTCCGGCGGGGTCACCAGCCCCCCGGAGCCCTGGGCCTGGTCCATGGCGATGCTGCGGACGGCGTTGGGATAAAATTGACTCATAGCGCTCCTCCTTCTAGGTGTCGGCGTAGGCGGCGGTGGGGTTGTAGAAGCAGTGGTTGCCGATACGCACCACGAACTCCCCCACCCTGGAGGGGAAGTTCTGCCGGCATGTGGCGCTGAAGGGGTTGAAGTACCACAGGGCAAAGCCCAGGTTGGTCAGCCGGTTCCCCGCGATGGCCCACTCGGCGATCTCGTAGTGGATGGGCTCCACCGACATGTTGTAGATGTTCTGGGCGTTGTACCGGCCCCCGATGGACTCCCGGGCGCAGTCGAACTGCCCCGGCTGGTAGATCACCGCCCGGATGGTGGGCTCCAGCCGGCCGTATTCCCCATAGTCCACCTGGACCCGGTTCATCACCACGCAGGCCACCCCCTTCATGCCCTGCTCCCCCTCACCCCCGGCCTCGCACTGGATGATGCGGGCCAAAAGCTCCAGATCTGTCATGGTATCACTCCCGATGCGGCGCGTCAGGCGGCGGTCTGCCCCTTCTGGTCCAGGAACCGCAGCAGGGCCGCCAGCAGCACCAGCACCGAGGCCGTCAGGTTGGTCCGGGCGGAGGACGTCGCCGCGGGGTCGTCCCCGGTCTCCTCCGCCGCCCGGAGGGCCAGGCAGAGAAAGTACCCCAGGGCGCCGATGAGGACCGCCCCCGCCAGCAGCCGCAGCCGCCGGACCCGCGCCTGGGCCTCCCGGGCACCGGCGTCGTCGCCAGCCAGGGCCAGACACACCCCGTCCCGCTGGAGGGCCGTGGCCTGGTAGGAGAGCAGCACCGACCCGATCACCGCCAGTATGTAGCCCAGGGAGTCGTCCAGCGTCCGCGCCTCCCCCGCCAGGATGTCTTCCTCCATCTCCCGGTCACCGTCCTTCTCCCTGTGCTGCCCCCATTCTATACGGGAAGGAGGGCGTTGGTGTCTGTCCACCACAGCAAAAAGGGACCTCCCCCGCTCCACGGAGAACGCCGTGAAGAGAAGGAGGTCCCCTTTTTGCCCTTTTACGCCGCGGAGGATTCCAGCTCCCGTTCGGCCTCCCACTCGCTGTCCGCCGAAAAGAGGAACCGCCCGGCCCCGTCATAGACTTCGATGTGTCCTCTCACCCAACGCATGCTGTATTCCATCTTTCAGCGCTCCTTTCCGCTCTTTTGTTGTACCCCAAGGATAGCAGAAAGAAAGTCCGATAAAACGGACTTTTAGCGCGGACGGAGTGGAAAAAGGGACCGCCCCTCCCCCGGCCCTTTGGGTTCGGGAGAGGGGCGGCCGTTCAGTGTTTCCGGCGCTTGTACCAGACGTAGTTGAAGACGTTGCCCAGGATGAAGATGTTGCCGCACAGGTAGAGCCACACCAGCAATATGATGACGGAGGCCAGGGACCCGTATACCAGGGAGTACCGGGAGGAGAGGCCGATGAACCAGGAGAAGAGCATGGAGGCGGCCACCAGGGCCACCGTGGCCAGGATGCCGCCGGTGAGGATGGGGGGACGGGGGTGGCCCTTGGGGGCGGCCAGGCGGTAGGCCAGCAGCACGAAGAGGAGGACCAGGCAGAAGAGAATGAGGAAGCGCAGGGACTGCCAGTCCCCCACCACCCGGGCGATCCAGACAAAGCGGCCCTCCACCAGGTGGAGGAACCAGCTGCCGGTGAGGAGGACCACCATGGAGAGGTAGATGGTCACCAGGAAGAGGAGGGAGAAGAGAACGCTGGCCACGATCTGCCACAGGCCGTGGTAGGTGGGGCGCTCATAGATGTCGGCCATGATGTTCATAAGGGCCCGGAAGGCCGCCGAGGCCGTGAAGAGGACCATGGTGAGGCCGGCAAAGAACATGGTATCGGACTGGTTGATGGAGATATACCGGATGTACTCCCCCAGGATGGGGAGGATCTCCTGGGGGAGGAAGCCGTCCGCCGCCTCCAGCACCAGGTTGACGTCCAGCCGCAGCAGGCCCACGAAGGCGTTGATACAGATGAGGACGGGGAAGAAGCTGAGGATGAGGAAATAGGCCAGCTCCGCCGCCGAGCGGGAGACCCGACGGTCGAAGTACACCGTGACCATTTCCCGTATAAAACGCACCCCCGAGGAGTCCCACATCGCCCGCATAGCCCTACCTGCCTTTATCTCGAAGTGTCCATCCAGTATATCACAGGGCAGGGAGAATCTCAAAGGCTTTCCCGTCGTTTTTCGGGGGACATAGGAGCCGGACCCGGCGCATAGACTCTCCAAGAAACGAAAGAAAGGACGGGGAGCGCCATGAAAAAGGGACAAGGCCGGTGGACGAGGATGCTGCGGAGAGGGGTGGCCCTCTTTTTGACCACGGTGACGGTGTGGGTGCTGTCGCTGACGGCGGACATGGGGGCGGCGGCGGAGACCTTCCGCACCCTGGCGGAGAGCCCGGCCTTTGTGTCGGCGGCCCTGCGGGCGGAGCTGGGCAACCTGCCGGAGGAGGAGGCCGGCCTTACCGGCTGGCAGAAGCTGGTGCTGGGCCAGTCCCCCACCCTCTCCGCCGGGGTGGGCAAGGGAGAGACAGGGGAGGCGGTCCAGGAGTCCCCACAGCCCACCGGCGAGCCCGACGACCCGGAGGACCCGGAGAAACTGCCCGAGGTCACCGCCGCCCCGGAGGACATCGTGGGCAGGACCCTGCTCCCCACCAGCGGCGAGGGCTATGACAGCGCCCAGGGGGTGTACATTGAGAACCGGCCGGGACTGGACCTGGACGTGGCCGCTCTGGCCCAGGCCCAGCTCACCCTGACCCTGCCGGAGGAGGGCCCGCAGGTCCTCATCGTCCACACCCACGGCAGCGAGGCCTATACCCCCGACGGCACCGATACCTACGTGGCCACCGGAGAGTGCCGCACCACCGACACCTCCAAGAGCGTGGTCCGGGTGGGGGATGAGATCGCCAAGGTGCTCACCGAGATGGGGCTCACCGTGGTCCACGACACCGCCCTCTACGACTACCCGGAGTACAACGGCGCCTATGACCGCTCCCTGGCGGCGGTGGAGAACTGGCTGGCGCAGTACCCCACCATCCAGGTGGTACTGGACGTCCACCGGGACGCCCTGGTGGGCTCCGACGGCACCGTCTACAAGCCCATCACCACCATCAACGGGGAGAAGTGCGCCCAGGTCATGCTGGTCATGGGCTCCAACGCCCTCTACGACCACCCGGGCTGGCTGGAGAATCTGGCCCTGGCGGTGCAGGTCCAGAAGGAGATGAACACCCTCTGGCCCACCCTGGCCCGGCCCATCGGCCTCAGGGAGAACCGCTACAACCAGCAGACTGCCCCCGGGGCCATGCTGGTGGAGGTGGGCAGCCACGGCAATACCCTCCAGGAGGCCCTCTCTGCCGCCCGGATGTTTGCCAGGGCTTTGGGGGCTGTGCTGCTGGAGTACAAGGGGTGAGGGGGGTGGCCTCTCCTGATCCGCCCGGCACGCCTTATAAAACCTTCCCCACTCAGGGGGGAGGTCATAGTTGTGTGGGGCGCGGCTTCCCAGACGCGCCCGTGGTGCTGTGCTGTCTGTGGGGCGCGACGACTCGGCGCGCCAAACCACGCCCCGAACCAAACCATTCTGTTATGTGTAAGGACGGGAGAGACGTTCAAAACCCGTTTCTTTTTCCCTGCTGGAAAAAGAACGGTTTTTGGAA
>CAUBHZ010000117.1 GCA_958435885.1 uncultured Intestinimonas sp.
ACCTGCGCTCCTTCGGGGAGCGGGTGGCCCTCAACATGCCCATCCAGGGCACCGCCGCCGACATCATCAAGCTGGCCATGATCAAGGTGCGGGACAGGCTGCGGGAGGAGGGCCTGGAGGCCCGCCTCATCCTCCAGGTCCACGACGAGCTCATCGTGGAGTGTCCCGACGCCGAGGTGGAGCGGGTCAAGGCCCTCCTCACCCGGGAGATGGAGGGGGTCATGGACCTGCCGGTGCCCATGCGGGCCGACTCCGCCGCCGGGCGGAGCTGGGCGGAGGCCAAGGAGTAAGGAGAAAGAGAAGGAGAGAGAGTACCCGTGCATTATGATCTGGTGCCCATGGACCGCTCCCATCTGGAGGGTGTGCTGTCCATCGAACGGGCCTGCTTTGAACGGCCGTGGTCGGAGCAGACCTTTACCGACGCGCTCTATAACGACGCCGTCTCCCTGATCGCGGCCCAGGGGGAGGACGGGACGGTGCTGGGCTACGCCGAGCTGTCGGTGATCCTGGACGAGGGGTGTCTGGAGAAGATCGCCGTGGACCCCAAGTACCGCCGCCAGGGGGTGGCCGAGGAGCTTTTGGGGGCCTTTCTGCGGTTCGGCCGGGCCAACCTGGCCTTCATCACCCTGGAGGTCCGGGAGAGCAACGCCCCGGCCATCGCCCTCTATGAAAAGCTGGGATTCCGGCAGGTGGGGCGGCGCAAGAATTACTACGCGGAAGTCCATGAGGACGCAATTTTGATGACGGTGGAGTTTGATCGAATTGGAACAGTATGAGTTGAAGAAGTTGGATCTGGACGCCCTGCACCTGGTCTATCACGACCACCTGACCCCCGATTTTCCCCCTGCGGAGCGCAAGCCCCTGGCCGCCATGGAGAAGCTGCTCTCGGCGGGGCGGTACGAGCCCTGGGGCCTCTACCGGGGGGAGGAGCTCATGGCCTACGCCATGATGTGGAAGGACCCGGAGGGGGGCTTTGAGCTGCTGGACTACCTGGGGGTCTGCCAGGGCAAGCCCCGGGGCCAGGGCATCGGCACCGTGATGGTGGCCTACCTCATGGACCACTACAGCCATGTGGAGGGCGTGCTGGTGGAGGCCGAGGCCGAGGACGACAAGCTGCCCGAGGAGGAGAACGCCCTGCGCCGGCGGCGGCTGAACTTCTACCGCCGGGTGGGCTTCAAGGACCTGAGCTATGTGGCCGAGATATACGGCGTGCGCTACGCCATGTTCCTCTACGGCGACAAGAGCGAGGAGGAGGCTATGGAGGCCCACCAGCGCCTCTATCACTATGAGCTCACCCCCTGGCTCTACAACAAGTTCATCCACATCCCCGAAAAGGCCTGATGAGCGCCAATTTCCAGGAAAAGAGCTGATACCATGAACATACTGGCCTTTGAATCCTCCTGCGATGAGACCGCCGCCGCGGTGGTCAGGGATGGCCGTCAGGTCCTGTCCGATGTCATCGCCTCCCAGGCGGACATGCACGCCATCTACGGCGGCGTGGTGCCGGAGATCGCCTCCCGGAAGCACGTGGAGGCCATCGCCGGCCTGGCCGACGCCGCCCTCCAGAAGGCCGGCCTCCAGCGGCGGGACATCGACGCCGTGGCCGTCACCTACGGCCCCGGCCTCATCGGCGCGGTGCTGGTGGGGGTCAACTTCGCCAAATCGGTGGCCTACGGCCTGGGGGTGCCCCTCATCCCCGTCCACCACGTCCGGGGGCACATCTCGGCCAACTACATCGCCCACCTGGACCTGGAGCCCCCCTTTGTCTGCCTGTGCGTCTCCGGCGGCACCACCCTGATCGTAGATGTGAAGTCCTATACGGATATGGAGATCATGGGGGGCACCCGGGATGACGCGGCGGGGGAGTGCTTCGACAAGGTGGCCCGGGTGCTGGGCATCGGCTACCCCGGCGGCGCCCCCATGGACCGGCTGAGCCGGGGCGGGGACGACAAGAAGTATACCTTCCCCTCGGTCCACGTCCACGACGCCCCCATGGACATGTCCTTCTCTGGGCTGAAGACGGCGGCCATCAACCTCATCCACAACGCCCAGCAGAAGGGGGAGGAGCTGGACCTGCCCTCTCTGGCGGCCTCCTTTGCCGGGGCGGTCAGCGACATGCTGGTGCCCAGGGTCATGGAGGCGGCCAGGCTCTGCCGCTACCGGAAGGTGGCGGTGGCCGGCGGCGTGGCGGCCAACTCCCGCATCCGGGGGGACCTGGAGCGGGTCTGCGGCCAGGCGGGGATGGAGCTCTACCTGCCCCCTCTCTCCCTGTGCGGTGACAACGGCGCCATGATCGGCTGCCAGGCCTATTACGAGTACCTGGCCGGTACCCGGGGCGGCCTGGATCTGAACGCCTACGCCAATCTGGACATCGAAAAGGGATAAAACTTCATGCGCCCAGGGCGCACCACGAAAACAGGCGAAGGCTGGGGTGCATGAAGTTTTTGCACACGTGGGCCGTCCCGGCCCACGCGCTGTGATCTCATGGCCGTGCCGCTGTAAGCGGCACATGGCCAATTTTTCCATGCTTTTGCATAGCAAAAATGTCCCCTTCCCGGTTCGGGAAGGGGACATTTTTTGTTTGTCTCAGCCGTTGAGAGAGGTCTTGATGGCGTCCAGGACGGTGTCCTGGTTCTCGCACATGACCAGCAGGATGGTGCCGTCGTCCAGGGTCTCCACCTTGGCGGCGTTGGCGATGTCGTACTGGTCGATGAGGTACTGCTGGAAATTCTGCTTCTGCTGGTCCACGAAGGCGTTGACGCCCTCCAGGACCTCCTCGCTCTTGCCCTCGGCGGGGAGGATGGCGGCCACGCCGTAGGCCTTGATGTTCATGGGGGAGACGGCCACGGCAAAGGCGGTAGCGTTCTCAGCGGTGACGCCGATGAGGGGGAGCACCAGGGAGGCCATGTCGTCGTCGACAGAGGTGATTACGGGGATGGCCTCGTTGAGCTCGTCGTCACGGGCGGACTCGATGGCGGTTTTGTAGGCCTCGGTGTACTCCTCGGGGGTCTTACTGGTGGTGCCGGAATTGTCCTTGTTTCCGCCGCAGCCCACCAGGGCGGAGAGCAGCAGCAGGGCGGACAGGGACAGAGACAGCATACGTTTCATGGGGATGATTCTCCTTTTGTCTTGTTTTGTGCACAGTCTCCTTGGACGCAGGCCACCGGATTTTGTTCCCCCGGCGCCGAAAAAATATTTAGTTTATTTTCCCCGGCCTGGACCACAGCGGTCTCCCCGGCGGAGAGCCCGCCGCCCAGGAGCAGCTCGGCGATGGGGTCCTCCACCTGGGTGCGGATGGCCCGGCGGAGGGGACGGGCGCCGTATTCCGGGTCGAAGCCGGCGTCGGTGAGCCGGTCAAGAGCCTGGTCGCTGACCTGGAGGGCCACCTGGTGCTCCTCCAGACGCCGACCCAGCTGGTCCAGCAACCGCCGGGCAATCCGCCGCAGCTCGGGCCGGGTGAGCTGCTGGAAGACGATGATCTCGTCCACCCGGTTGAGAAATTCGGGGCGGAAGAGCTGCTTGAGCTCAGCCAGGACGGCTTGGCGCAGCTCCTCCGGCGGCCGGGTGTCCCCCTGGCGGGCGGTGAAGCCCAGGTGTCCCCCCTTAGCGGTGAGCCGCCGGGCGCCGGCGTTGGAGGTCATGACCACCACGGTGTTCCGAAAATCCACCTTCCGGCCTTGGGCGTCGGTGACCACCCCGTCCTCCATGATCTGGAGCAGGATGCCCCACACGTCGGGGTGGGCCTTCTCCAGCTCGTCGAAGAGGACCACGGAATAGGGCTTGCGCCGCACCTTTTCCGTGAGCTGCCCCCCCTCGTCGTAGCCCACGTAGCCCGGCGGAGAGCCCAGGAGCCGGGAGACGGTGTGCTTTTCCATATACTCCGACATGTCAAAGCGCAGGAGGGCGTCCTCGGTGCCGAACAGGGCGGCGGCCAGGGCCTTGCACAGCTCGGTCTTGCCCACGCCTGTGGGTCCCAGGAAGAGAAAGGAGCCGATGGGGCGGCCGGGCTCCTTCAGCCCTGCCCGGCTCCGGCGGATGGCCCGGGCCACCGCTTTTACGGCGGCGTCCTGCCCCACCACCCGGCGGTGGAGCTCCCCCTCCAGGGCCAGGAGCCGGTCGGACTCGGCCTGGGTCAGGGTGCTCACCGGGATGCCGGTGCAGTCGGCCACCACGGCGGCCACGTCCCCGGCCTCCACGCTCCGCTCCCCTTGGTCCTGATGCCAGGCCCGGCACTGCACTGCCAGCTCCCGCCGGAAATCCCGCTCCGCGTCCCGGAGCATGGCGGCCCGCTCATAGTCCTGGCCCCGGATGGCGCTCTCCCGGGCGGCGGCGGCCTGACAGGCCTTTTCCTCCAGCCCGCGCAGGGCGGGAGGGGTCTCCAGGGCGCCGATCCGGACCCGGGCGGCGGCCTCGTCGATGAGGTCCACTGCCTTGTCCGGGAGGAAGCGGTCGGGGAGGTAGCGGCAGGAGAGGGTGACCGCGGCCTCCAGGGCTTGGTCGGAGATGGTCAGCTTGTGGTGGCTCTCGTAGCGGCTGCGCAGGCCCCGGAGGATGGCCAGGGCGTCGGACTGGCTGGGCTCCTCCACCAGTACGGACTGGAAGCGCCGCTCCAGAGCGGCATCTTTTTCGATATATTTCCGGTATTCCGCCAGGGTGGTGGCGCCCACCACCTGGAGATCGCCCCGGCTCAGGGCGGGCTTGATGATGTTGGCGGCGTCGATGGCGCCCTCGGCGCTGCCCGCGCCCACGATGGTGTGGAGCTCATCCAGGAAGAGGATGACGTCCCCCGCCCGGCGGACCTCGGCCAGAATGTTTTTGACCCGCTCCTCAAATTCGCCCCGGTACTTGGTCCCCGCCACAGTGGCGGAGAGGTCCAGGGCCAGGAGCCGCTTGCCACGCAGGCAGTCGGGGACCTGGCCGGAGACGATGCGCCGGGCCAGGCCCTCGGCGATGGCCGTCTTGCCCACGCCGGGCTCGCCGATGAGGGCGGGGTTGTTCTTCTGCCGCCGGGAGAGGATCTGGATGACCCGGCGGATCTCCCGGTCCCGTCCGATGACGGGGTCCAGGCTGCCGGCGGCGGCCAGCCGGGTCAGATCTTTGGAAAATTGTTCTAACAGCTTTTTCTCGCCCCGTTCCGTGTGGTCGCGCTCGGGGCGGGGACGGACCGGCTCGCCCCAGGGGAGCGGGCCGGGGGGCGTCTCGCCCAGAGCCTTTATGGTATCTGTGTAAAGGCCGCCCAGCTGGCCGGTGGCGGCCAGGACACGGGCGGCGGCGCAGGTCCGCAGGCGGAGGAGCCCCAGGAGCAGGTGCTCGGTGTCCACCCGCCGGAAGCCGGTCCGCAGGCACTCTGCCGCCGCCAGCTCCACCGCCTGACGGCAGTTGGGCGTCAGGCCCTGGAGGGGGAGACTCACGGTGCTGCCCGCGCCGGAGACCTGTTTCACCCCCTCCTCCAGGCGCTGGGGGGTGAGGCCGGAAGCCCGGAGGATCTGGGCGGCCACGCCCAGCCCCTCCTGGCTGAGCCCCAGAAGAAGGTGCTCCGTCCCCACGTAGCTGTGGCCCAGCCGCACCGCGGCCGCCTGGGCCAGCTTCAGGGCTGCCTGGGCCCGCTGTGTGAATCGGTCTTCTCGGATGGTCTCTCACCTCGGTTCCGTTTGGTCTGGGCCGGACGAGCGGTCCGGTGCCCGTGGGCGCGGCTGTGGGCGGCGCCCGCCAGCTCGGGGGTCAGGGCGCCGGCCAGCTCCGCGCGAAAACGGTCCTGATATTCCCGCATATGCTCACCTCCCGGGAGCGCATTCTTGGCTCCTCACGCTTCTAACTATATCCAGGTCCCCGGCGGGATAAACCACCTTCCGGCTGGTCACGCCTGGAGCGTATCCCTAGTTTAACCACTCTGAGGACTTCTACCCGCAGAGGCAAAAAAATGAGGAGGGAAATTTGCAGAAATAAACGTTGCATTTTTTCGAAACTGTGGTAGAATAGGCTTACATTCAAATTGGAGGTGTTACCAATGGCCTATGTCATCAGTGATGCTTGTGTGAGCTGCGGCTCTTGTGCCGATTCCTGCCCCATGGGTGCTATTTCTCAGGGCGACAGCCAGTACGTCATCGACGCCAATACCTGCATCGATTGCGGTTCCTGCGCTGATACCTGCCCCACCGGCGCTATCTCCCAGGGCTGACACACAGCGTACTTAACGAAAAAAACAGGGCGGCGTACTTGGTACGCCGCCCTGTTTTTTTCTCTTGACAGGACT
>CAUBHZ010000118.1 GCA_958435885.1 uncultured Intestinimonas sp.
GGTTTTCCAAGGGGAGTATACTGCAGTTACAAAGTCCGGCGGCCAGCTCCGGGAGGCCACCGGCAAAAATCGAAGAAATGGAGAGATCAACAATGAAAAGAAAGTTCCTCGCCATGACGCTCGCTCTTGCAATGGGTCTTTCCCTGGCTGCCTGCGGCGGCGGCACCGCCTCTACGCCTGCTCCTGCCGAGACCGGCGAAGTGGAAGCGACTACCCCCGCTGAGACCGGCAGCACCGGCGATCTGATCACCGTCGGCTTCGCTCAGGTGGGCCACGAGTCCGATTGGCGTACCGCCTCCACCAAGTCCGCTCAGGATGTGTTCTCTGCCGAGAATGGCTATGACCTGGCCTTCGTGGACTGCGACAACGACTCCGCCGCTCAGCTGGAAGCCGTCCGCAACTTCATCCAGCAGGGCGTTGACTACATCATCATCGATCCCATCGTGTCCACCGGCTGGGACGCCGTCCTGACCGAGTGTGAGGATGCCGGCATTCCCGTCATTGTTATCGACCGTACCATCGACGACTCCGACAAGTACGTGTCCTGGGTCGGCTCCGACTTCAAGGTTGAGGGCCTGGCCTGCGGCGAGTGGCTGAAGGCCTACGCCGCCGACAAGGGCATCACTGAGATCAACGCCCTGGTCATCGAGGGCTCCACCGGTGCTTCCGCCACCATCGGCCGTACCGACGGCTTCAAGGAGATCGCCGACCGCGAGGGCTGGACCATCCTCGACTCCCAGTCCGGTGACTTCACCGAGGCCGGCGGCCAGGAGGTCATGGAGTCTTACTGCCAGAGCTATACTGGCCAGTTCAACGTGGTCATCTGCCAGAACGATAACGAGGCTGCCGGTGCCATGACCGCCATGGATAACGCCGGTGTCACCTACGGCGTGGGCGGCGACGTGATTCTGGTTTCCTTCGACGCCAACAAGCCCTATGTCCAGATGGTCATGGAGGGCAAGATCAACGCCAACTTCGAGTGCAACCCCATGGCTGCCCCCACTGTTGACGAGATCATCAAGCAGATCGAGGCCGGCGAGACCCCCGAGAAGGAGATCTACGTCTCTGAGTCCTGGTTCGCCGCTGAGGACAACGTGGCTACCATCACCGTCAACGGTGAGGAGCAGTCCATGATCTACGTCACCCAGGAAGTCCTTGACGGCCGTCCTTACTAAGCTCTGATCCTGTAACCGAATAGCGAGCACATACCCTAGGGAGGACCCCCGGCAATTCCCGGGTCCTCCCTTTTCATTTGAGGTGATCTATTTTGGAAGACAACATTGTTCTGACTGCGCGAGGAATTACCATGACCTTTCCCGGTGTCAAGGCGCTGGACAATGTGGACCTCACCCTGCGGAAGGGGGAGATCCACGCTCTGATGGGGGAGAACGGAGCGGGCAAGTCCACCCTCATCAAGTGCCTCACCGGCATCAACGACTTTGAATCCGGCGAGATCCGGGTGGACGGCATCGACCATCCGGTGAAGAACCACTCCACCCAGGACGCCCAGAAGGTGGGCATCTCCACCGTGTATCAGGAGGTCAACCTGTGTCCCAACCTGAGCGTGGCGGAGAACCTGTACATCGGCCGTGAGCCCATGACGCCCTGGCATACCATTGACCGGCGGACCATGAACAAGAAGGCCGACGAGCTGGTCAAGCGCCTGGACATCAAGGTGGATGTGACCCAGAACCTGGAGAACTACTCCCTGGCCATCCAGCAGATGATCGCCATCGCCCGGGCGGTGGACATGGACTGTAAGGTCCTCATCCTGGACGAGCCCACCTCCTCTCTGGACGACAGCGAGGTGGAGAAACTCTTCAAGATGATGCTGCAGCTCAAGGAGCACGGGGTGGGCATCGTCTTCGTCACCCACTTCCTGGAGCAGGTGTACGCGGTGTGCGACCGGATCACGGTCCTGCGCAACGGCACTCTGGTGGGTGAGTACACGGTGGCGGAGCTGCCCCGCGTGAAGCTGGTGGCCGCCATGATGGGCAAGGACTTCGACGACCTGGCCGCCATCAAGCCCGAAGGCTTCAGCTACGACGAAAAGGCGCCTCTGGAGATCGAGGCCAAGGGCCTGAGCCACAAGGGCACCATCAAACCCTTCGATCTGGACATCCACAAGGGTGAGGTCATCGGCCTCACCGGCCTGCTGGGCTCCGGCCGCAGCGAGCTGGCCCGGGCCATTTACGGCGCCGACAAGGCCCAGACCGGCACCCTGAAGGTGGGGGGCAAGGAGGCCAAGGTGAACCAGCCCATCGACGCCATGCATCTGGGCATGGGCCTGCTGCCCGACGACCGGAAGGCCGAGGGCATCATCGGCGATCTCTCCGTCCGCGAAAACATCATCCTGGCCCTCCAGGCCAAGCGGGGCATGTTCAACCAGCTGCCCCGGGCCAAGCAGGAGGAGATCGCAGACCGGTATATCGATCTGCTGCAGATCAAGACGGCCAGCCGGGAGACCCCCATCAAGCAGCTCTCCGGCGGCAACCAGCAAAAGGCCATCCTGGCCCGGTGGCTGGCCACGGACCCGGACTTCCTCATTCTGGACGAGCCCACCCGGGGCATCGACATCGGCACCAAGACGGAGATCCAGAAGCTGATCATCAAGCTTGCCGGAGAGGGCAAGAGCATCATGTTCATCTCTTCCGAGATCGAGGAAATGCTGCGTACCTGCAACCGTATGGCAGTCCTCCGGGATGGCGCCAAGGTGGGCGAGCTGGACGGCGAGCTGACCCAGGAGCGGGTCATGGCCGCCATTGCGGGAGGTTCGAGCGATGAGTAACTTGAAAAAACTGACCCAGAAACGGCTGTTTCTGCCGATCTTCTGTATGATCCTGGTGCTGTGCATCAACATGGTCTACGACGTGGCCATGGGACACAGCTTCTACAACTTCTTTGAGATCACCATGACCAACGGCATGCTCAACGGCCGTCTGATCAACATCCTCAACCGCGGCAGCGAGGTGGCCATCCTGGCCATCGGCATGACCCTGGTGGTTTCCGCCTCCGCCGGTACGGATATCTCTGTGGGCTCCGTCATGAGCCTGTGCGCCTCCTTCTGCTGCATGCTGGTGGCTGGCTTCGGCGTGTCCTCTGTGAGCAGCGCCGAGGAGTTCGCCATGCCTCTGGCCGTGGGTCTCATCGGTGCCCTGCTGATGGGCTGCCTGTGCGGCGCCTTCAACGGCGGCCTGGTGGCCTACCTGAACATCCAGCCCATGGTGGCTACCCTGATCCTCTGGTCGGCGGCCCGGGCCATTGGCCTGCTGCTGTGCAACAACCTCATTGTCTACATCCGCGTGCCTGAGTTCGGCGTCTTCGGCGGCTACCTGGGTCCCATCCCCACCCCCATCATCATCGCGGCGGTGTGTGTGGCCATCACCTCGGTGGTGCTGAAGAAGACCGCCATGGGTATGTATATCCAGTCCGTGGGCATCAACAAAAAGGCCAGCCGCATCGCCGGCCTCAACTCCAAGCGTATCATCTTCGTCTGCTACCTGCTGTGCGGCCTGTGCGCCGGCATTGCCGGCATCGTGGCCTCCAGCCGTATCACCAGCGCTGACTCCAACAACATTGGCCTGGATATGGAGCTGGACGCCATCCTGGCCGTGGCCCTGGGCGGAAACAGCCTGGGCGGCGGCAAGTTCAACCTGGCCGGCTCCATCATCGGCGCCTACACCATCCAGGCCATCACCACCACCATGTATAACATGGGCGTGCCCTCCGCCGTGACCCCCGTCTTCAAGGCCGTGGTGGTCATCGTCATCGTGGCGGTCCAGGCCCCGCCGGTCAAGGCCTGGTTCAAGAAGCGCAGCGCCGCCAAGGCGCTCGCCAAGAAGGAGGTGGCCAGCGCATGAAACAGCCTGCCAACACGCTCAAGACGCGCAAGCAGATGAACAGCAACACCATGCTGCTGGTTATCACCATCATCCTCTTCGTGGTGCTCTACGCCGGCGGCTGCGTGGCATATGCCAGTAAGGGCTTCACCACCGTCCAGACCTTCCTCAACCTCTTCCGCACCAACGCTGGCCTCATCTGTGTGGCCTGCGGCATGACCTGCGTCATGCTCACTGGCGGCATCGACATCTCCGTGGGCTCCATCGTGGCCCTGGACTGTATGCTGCTGGCCCAGGGCATGGGGGAGTGGCACATGAGCGCTCCTGTCATGATGCTGCTGGTGCTGATCATCGGCCTGGCCTTTGGCCTCTTCATGGGCTTCTGCGTTGGCTATCTGGAGATCCAGCCCTTTATCGTCACCATGGCGGGCATGTTCTTCGCCCGTGGCATGACGGCCGTCATCTCCACCAACCAGCTCTCCATCACCGCCGAGACCAGCCAGTTCTTCTATGACTTGGCCAACTTCCGCATCTATCTGCCCTTTGGCGGCACCGTCAACAAGGCCGGCAAGCTCATCATGCCCTACATCGGCGTGGGCGTGGTGGTGGCCCTGGTGGTGCTGGTGGCCATCTTCCTCATCCTGCGCTACACCAAGTTCGGCCGCTCCCTGTACGCCGTGGGCGGCAGCGAGCAGTCCGCCGCCATGATGGGCCTGAACGTGAAGAAGACCAAGCTGAAGGCCTATGTGCTCTCCTCCTTCCTGTGCTCCATCGGCGGCATCTGCTACTGCATGAACACCATGTCCGCCTCGGTCTCCCAGGCCACCGGCATGGAAATGGACGCCATCTCCTCCGCCGTCATCGGCGGCACCCTGCTCACCGGCGGCGTGGGCAACGTCATCGGCTCTCTGTTCGGTGTGCTCATCAATGGCACCATCTCCACCATCGTGAAGACCAACGGCAAGCTGGCCTCCTCCTGGCCCAACATCCTCACCGCCATCCTGCTGTGCTTCTTCATTGTACTCCAGAGCATCTTTGCCCGGGTCCGGGCCAAGAGCAAGTAAGGGGGAGCGGCTATGGACATTAAAGAGGCCATCCGGGCGGGGGAGACCTGCCTGGGCATCGAGCTGGGCTCCACCCGCATCAAGGCGGTGCTCATCGGGCCCGACCACGCCCCCGTCGCCTCCGGCGACCACGGCTGGGAGAACCGGTATGAAAACGGCGTGTGGACCTACCACATGGAGGACGTGTGGGCGGGGCTCCAGGACGCCTACGCCAAGCTGCGGGCCGATGTGGAGACCAAGTACGGCCTGAAGCTGACCAAGGTGGCGGCCATGGGCTTTTCCGCCATGATGCACGGCTATATCGCCCTGAACAGGGAAGGGGAGCTGCTGGTGCCCTTCCGCACCTGGCGCAACACCATTACCGGCCCCGCCGCCGCGGCCCTGACGGAGCGGTTCCAGTTCAACATCCCCCAGCGCTGGTCGGTGGCCCATCTCTATCAGGCCATTCTCAACGGTGAAGCGCATGTGGGGGACATTGACTACCTCACCACCCTGGCGGGCTACGTCCACTACAAGCTCACCGGACAGCGGGTGCTGGGGGTGGGGGAGGCCAGCGGCATGTTCCCCATCGACAGCAAGACCTGCGACTATGACCAGACCATGCTGGACTCCTTCGACGCCCTGGTGGCGGAGAAGGGGTATCCCTGGAAGCTGCGGGACATCCTGCCCGGAGTGCTCTCCGCCGGCGCCGACGCCGGCCGTCTCACCCCGGAAGGGGCCAGGCTGCTGGACCCCACCGGCACCCTGGAGGCCGGGATTCCGCTGGCGCCCCCCGAGGGCGACGCCGGCACCGGCATGGCGGCCACCAACGCCGTGGCCGAGCGGACGGGCAACGTGTCCGCCGGCACCTCGGTCTTTGCCATGATCGTGCTGGAGAAGGCCCTCTCCAAGGTCTATCCCGAGATCGACATGGTGGCCACCCCTACCGGCAAGCCGGTGGCCATGGTCCACTGCAACAACTGCACCAATGAGATCAACGCCTGGGCGGAGGTCTTCAAGGGCTTCCTCACCGCCCTGGGCCAGACCCCGGATATGAATCAGGTCTTTACCGCCATGTTCACCTCCGCCCTCCAGGGGGAGGCTGACGGCGGCGGGCTGCTGCTGTGCAACTACCTCTCCGGCGAGCCCATCGCCGACCTGGAGGAGGGACGGCCTCTGCTGGCCCGCACTCCCGAGGCCCGGCTCACCTTCCCCAACCTGATGCGGGCCCAGCTGTGCGCCGCTCTGGCCACTTTGAAAATGGGCCTGGACATCCTGGCCAGGGAGCACGTGGCCGTGGACCGGCTCCTGG
>CAUBHZ010000119.1 GCA_958435885.1 uncultured Intestinimonas sp.
GCAGGGGCCGTCGGGCCCCACGCAAAAGCGGTGTGGTCTCCCTCAAAAATACGAAACGGCACCTGTCCGGCTTGTGAAAGGGGACAGGTGCCGTTTGGGTTCAGGCCACGGCGGGGGTATCCCGGACGGTCCAGGCGCGGGCCGCCACCCGGCGGGAGAACCGCCGGAGGCCCACCACCTCGGCGGTGGCGCACAGCTTGTCGGCCAGGTTGACCACCAGGGCCTCCTTGTACCGGGGCATTTTGCGGGCCAGAGGCCACATGTGGGAGACGATGATGTTCTCCTCCATGGGGGTGAGGCTGCCGCACAGGGCCCAGGCGTTCTTCAGGGCCACCACGGGGTGGGTGAAGCACTGGTTGCCGTAGTAGGACGGCTTCTCTCTGGAATTATAGAGGTAGAGGTCGTGGAGCAGCCCCGCCCGGGCGGCGGCGCGGTAATCCAGACCCCAGCGGCGGGCCAGGCGGTAGGAGACGTAGGCCACGCACACCGAGTGCTCATAGCAGGTGGTGCGGGGGTGGTGGGGGAACTGCCGCATGGAACGGACCTCCGGGGTGTCCAGCAGGTCCTGGACGCAGCGGAGAAAGAGATCGTAGTTGATGTTGTGCATGGGAATCACCTTGCCCTCCTTTGATCGCAGATGACGGGGGACACGGCGGCGGTCCCCCATACCTATTATTATAGACTCCTGCATATGCAAAGTCCAGGTGAAGGGAGGGGCAGAACGTCGGAAAATCGTCATAAATTTTTAAGACATCTTTGGCCCGGTTCCTGTATACTGACTGTACCAAGACAGTTCATACACTTCCCAATGGGGAGGAAAGGAGGACGGGTTGTGATAGAGCTCAACTATCGGGACGCCCGGCCCATCTATTTGCAGGTCAAGGACGGCCTGCGGCACCTGGTGGTCACGGGCGCCATCCGGGAGGGAGAGCAGTTCCCGTCGGTGCGGGCGCTGGCGTCCACCCTGGCCATCAACCCCAACACCATCCAGCGGGCCTACGAGGCCCTGGAGGCGGAGGGCTACCTCCGGGCGGAGGCGGGCCGTGGGGTCTTTGCCGCCCGGGGCAGGGACAACGCCGGCCACCGGCGGGAGACCCTGCTCAAGCAGCTGGACGAGGCGGTCACCGAGCTTTTGTTCCTGGGCATGACGGCCGGGGAGCTGGCGGCCCGGGTGAACGAAGCGGGGACGAAGGGAGAGGATGCGACATGATCGAGGCGAGGAATGTGGTCAAGACCTTTGACGGCTTCCGGGCCCTGGACGGGCTGACCATGACGGTGCCCAAGGGGTCGGTGTACGGCCTGGTGGGGCCAAACGGGGCGGGCAAATCCACCCTGCTGCGCCACATTACCGGCATCTACCGGCAGGATGCCGGGGAGGTGCTGCTGGAGGGGGAGCCCATCTACGAAAACCCGGCGGCCAAGGCCCGGGTGGCCTCCATCCCCGACGAGCTCTACTACTTCCTGTCGGCCTCCACCCGGGACATGGCCCGGTTTCTGAAGGGCTTTTACCCCAAATTCGACCAGAGCCGCTATCAGACCCTGCGGGAGCTCTTCTCCCAGATCGACGAGAAGCGGCCCATGCGCCGCCTGTCCAAGGGCATGCAGAAGCAGGCCGCCTTCTGGCTGGCCCTGTGCTGCCGGCCGGAGGTGCTGGTGCTGGACGAGCCGGTGGACGGTCTGGACCCGGTGATGCGCCGGCAGGTGTGGAGCCTCATCATGGCCGACGTGGCCCAGGAGGGCACCACCGTGCTGGTCTCCTCCCACAACCTCCGGGAGCTGGAGGACGTGTGTGACCGGGTGGGCATCCTCTCCCACGGCAAGGTCCTCATCGAGCGCAGCCTCACCGACCTCCAGGAGAACCTGGTCAAGATGCAGGTGGTCTTCCAGGAGCGGGAGATGCCCAAGCTGCCCGACGACCTGGAGGTCCTCCACGTCTCCCAGGTGGGGCGCATCCACACCCTCATCGTCCGGGGCAACGCCACCGACGTCACCAACCGCCTGGCGGTGTACGCCCCCATCCTGCTGGAGGCCCTGCCCCTCACGCTGGAGGAGATCTTTATCTATGAGCTGGGAGGTGAGGACTATGCGGTCCGCGACATCATCCTCTGAGAAAAGCCGGCGGTTCTATCCCGCCCTGTGGAAGAAGAACATGGCCCGGTTCTGGCCCATCTGGGCGGTGTACGCCCTGGGCTGGCTGGTGGCCCTGCCCATGGCCCTCCTCCTGAGCGGCCAGAACGGAGGCGACATCAACGGCATGACCGCCGCCCGGTACTTCGCCGTGGACGCCGTACGGAGCCTGGCCTGCAATTCCACGGTGATCGTGGCCGCCGGCTTTGCCATCCTCTCGGCCATGGCCGTCTTCTCCTACCTTTACAGCAGCCGCAGCGTGGCCTTCTTCCACGTCCTGCCCCTGCGCCGGGAGGACCTCTTCCTCACCAACTACCTCTCCGGCCTCTCCTTCACCGTCCTGCCCGCCGCCGGCGTCTTTCTCCTCACCCTCCTGGCCGAGGCCGTCCTGGGGGTGCTGGACCTGCGGGGGCTGCTGGTGTGGCTGACGGTGCAGGTGCTGGTCAATTTCTTCTTCTTCTCCTTCGCCGTCTTCTGCGCCATGTTCACCGGCCACATCCTGGCCCTGCCCGCCTTCTACGGCATCCTCAATGTGCTGGCGGTGGGTCTGCTCTACCTCATCAACCAGGTCCTCTCCTCCTTCGTCTACGGCTATGTGAACGTGGGCCGGCTGGACATCCTGTGCGAATGGCTGAGCCCCTTCTTCCGGCTGATGAGCAACCTGACCACGGAGAGCGAGTGGAGCGGCGAGAGCATCGGGGCCGAGCGCCTGCTCCAGGTCCGGTTCCACGGCATGGGCACCGTCCTCATTTACGCCCTGGTGGGCGTCGTCCTCACCGCCGCCGCCCTGTGCCTCTACCGCCGCCGCCACCTGGAGGGGGCGGGCGACGTGGTCACCGTGGCCTGGAGCAAGCCCCTCTTCAAGTACGGCGTGGGGGTCTGCGCCGCCCTCTCCGTGGGCCAGGTCCTCTACCAGTTCTTCGCCTACGTCCTCCCCAAGGGGGGCTGGCCTCTGCTGGGCTTTCTGCTGGTGTGGGGCGCTGTGGGCTATTTCGTGGCCGAGATGCTCCTCCAGAAGAAATTCTGGGTCTTTAAAGGCAGCTGGAAGGGCTGTGTGGGCCTGTGCCTGGCCTTCACCTGCCTCATCGCCGTCATGGAGCTGGACCTCACCGGCTTCGAGCGGCGCACCCCCGACCCCGACCGGGTGGTGTCGGTGGCCCTCTACCCCGGCAGCTGCGCCCCCTACGACAGCGGCGACAACACCATCGTCTCCGAGGACCCGGAGCTCATCGGGGCCGTGGTGGACCTCCACCGGACCATCGTGGCCGAGAAGGGCGTCCAGGAGAGCGCCGACAGGGACAGCCGCTATGAGACCCGATCCATGGAGGGGGGAGAGCGGATCGACGTCCAGACCGCCGGCAGCAGCCGGGTGGAGCTCCGCTACACCCTCATCGGCGGCGACACCATGCAGCGGGAGTACACCATCTCCTACGACGCCGACGCCCTGGCCGACCCCGACACCGCCGCCGGAAAGCTCACCGCCCTCCTCAACCGGCCGGAGGTCATCGAGGAGCAGTACTTCCCCGCCACGCGGGAGGAGGCCCTGGCCGACGGCTCCCTCCGCCTCACCGGCATCTCCCTGGACGTCTACAACACCGAGACCGGGGAGTACGCCGCCTATCCCGTGCCCGTGGGCTGGCGGGAGGAGGTCATCCAGGCCCTGAAGGACGACATCGCCCACGGCGACCTGGGCCGCCGCTACCTGATGGACGACGAGGACCGGCTGGAGAACTGCTACTACACCGATCTGGAGCTCACCTACCAGTGGGATGACCCCGAGCGGGGGGAGTCGCGGGTGCGCATCACCCTCCAGACCACCTCCGTGGAGACCCTGGACACCCTGCGGGAGGCGGGCATCCTGGACAGCACCCACATCCTGGAGACCCAGTTCAACCGCAATGTGTGGGAGGGGAGCGAGGGATAACCGCGCCTGCCCGCACACGAGGGCCCGCCGCATCTGCGGCGGGCCTTTTTTGATACAACCCCGCTTCCGGCCCTGAGCGGCCCCTTTCCCATTGTTTTTTTCCGGCGGAAGTGATATAGTTATCCCCGTCTATTCCAGACCATTAAGGAGAGAACGACATGAAATTGACCACCAGAATGTTAGGCGCGGCCCTGTCCGCCGCCGTGCTGGGCGGCGCCCTGGCCGGCTGCGGCTCCACCGCGGGCACCTTCACGCAGCTCCCCCTGCCCAGCGAGGTGCCGGAGGACATCATCATGCAGACCGCCGGCATCGCCCGGGATACCCCCCTCCTCACCGTGGACGGCGCCCAGGTGCCCGCCGAGGAGGTCCTCTACTGGGTGAGCAGCTACGCCGATCAGTATGCCGCCTGGGGCATGACCGACCTCACCGCCGACATGGGGAACGGCCAGACCCTGGGGCAGTACTACCTGGACAGCGCCGTGGAGACCGCCACCCTCTACCAGCTCATGGAGAACAAGGCCGAGGAGCTCAAGCTGGGCTGGACCAAGGACAACCAGACCTCCTATGACGAGCAGCTCCAGACCATGAAGGAGTCCCTGGCCCAGCAGGCCGGCCTGGACATCGAGACCCAGAGCGCCCAGGTGGACACCGAGCTGGTCCGCCTCATCTCCTACATGGGCCTCTCCCAGGAGGGCTTCTTCCACATCAACCAGGCCAGCTTCCTCTACAACAACCTGATGAACGGCCTCTTCGGCACCGAGGGCACCGACGCCCCCGACGCCGACAAGCTGGAAGAGGCCGGCGTCCTCCACGCCAAGCACATCCTCATCAAGGCCCAGCCCGTCACCGATGAGGCGGGCAACGTCACCGACGACGGCATGGCCGCCGCCCAGGCCCAGGCCCAGGAGCTCTACGACCAGCTCCTCTCCGCCGAGGACCCCATGACCCTCTTTGACCAGCTCATGACCGAGTACACCGACGACGTGGACTCCTCCGGCAACGTCAACGGCGGCACCGACGGCTACACCTTCGGTCCCGGCGAGATGGTGGATGAGTTCTACAACGGCGCCAAGGCCCTGGGCGAGGGCGAGATCAGCGAGCCCATCCAGAGCCAGTACGGCTACCACATCATCCTCCGCCTCTCCGCCGACAACCAGGCCGGCTACGACAAGTACGCCCAGGTGAAGATGCAGGACCAGATCGACCAGTGGATGGACGAGGCCCAGGTGGAGCGGGCCGAGGAGCTGGACAGCCTGGACCTCCAGGCCTACTACGACGGCCTCACCACCCTCCGCAGCGACATCTCCGCCGCCAGCCAGGCCGACAACGCCCCCGCCGAAACGACGGCTCCCGAGACCACGGCGCCCGCCGAGAGCGCCCCCGCTGAGACCACCGCTCCCGCCGAGACGACGGCGCCCGCCGAGACCCCCGCGGCCTGACAGCGCCCGCAGCGGCCCACACGAGAGAAAAGGAGGGTTTCCCGTGCCCGACATCAAAACCATCTACCTCATTGTCGCTTTTGTCTGCATCATCCTGGTGTTTCTGGTCCAGGAGCTCATGGCCAGACGGAAGCGGAAGGCGGAGGGGGAGCTGGATCAGGTCCGCCGGGTGGCCCGGGAGCTGATGCCCACCAGTGAGAACTTCGTCACGGCGTACGCCCGCACCACCGACGCATCGGGGCAGGAGGGCCGCTGTGCGGTGTCCTTCAAGCCGGTGGAGATCTATGTGATCCCCCTGCGGTATGCCGGCGGCGTGCTGGAGCACGGCGACCCCGTGCACCTGACGCCCGACGACCTGAGCCGGGTCAAGGTGGAGGACGGCCGGGCGGAGCTCTATGACCTGGCCGGAGACCTCCTCTTCACCCTGGAGGTGCTGGCCGAGAACGTCCGCCGGGAACCCACAGAGCCCTTCCAGATCATGCAGAAACGGGAGGCCAAGGCCTTTCGGGACTTCCTCACGGATCTGGAGGAGCAGACCAACATCGTGGAGGTATAGGGCCGCGCCGCGGCCTGAGCAGGTTTTTTTCCGAGGCACATGTCCCCGGAAAAACAGATTGGACTTGCTTCCGTCGTCTGCGGACGACGGAACTCTGCGAGGCTCTTGCACAAAATCTGAGGCATTTCTACTTTTTCGACAAGCTGA
>CAUBHZ010000120.1 GCA_958435885.1 uncultured Intestinimonas sp.
TGGCTGACGCCGTGCATGAAGAGGTGGGCCTCACTGCCCCCACGCACCGTCTTACCGCTGTTCAAATGCTCCAAAAATGCTTCCAGATCCATGATTTACTCCTGTTTCAGCTGATTTCTGCCCCCATTGTATCACCTGCCTGTTCAGATAACAAATACCTATATAGAATATCTTATTATGCTTGAAAACTATGTCTGCTCTGTGCTATCATCAGGCCACAGGAGGTGAACGATGTGGAGCTGCGTGTGCTGCACTATTTTCTGGCCGTGGCCCGGGAGCAGAATATCTCGGCGGCGGCCCAGTCCCTGCACCTGACCCAGCCCACCCTGTCCCGGCAGCTCCGGGAGCTGGAGGAGGAGCTGGGCAAGCAGCTGATGATCCGGGGCAGCCGGAAAATCACCCTCACAGAGGAGGGCATGCTGCTGCGGAAGCGGGCGGAGGAGATCCTGGAGCTGGTGGGCCGCACGGAGCGGGAGGTCATGCAGTCGGAGGGCGTGGTCAGCGGGGACATCTACATCGGTACCGGCGAGACCGACGGGGTGCGGCAGCTGGTCCGTGCCGCCGGACGGCTCCAGGAGGGCCATCCCAACATCCGCTTCCACATCGTCAGCGGGGACGCCGTGGACGTGTGTGAGCAGCTGGACAAGGGGCTGCTGGACTTCGGGGTGCTGCTGGGGGACATCGACAAGGTCAAGTACCGCTACATGGAGCTGCCCATGAGGGACACCTGGGGAGTGCTGATGCGGCGGGACAGCCCCCTGGCCCACCGGCAGACCGTCTCCCCCCGGGACCTGTGGGACAAGCCCCTGATCCTCTCCCGGCAGGTGGACAACAAGAGTGGACTGTATCGCTGGCTCCGGAAGGAGCCCTCGGAGCTCCGCACCGTGGCCACCTACAACCTCATCTACAACGCCTCCCTGATGGTGGACGAGGGGATGGGCTATGCCTTTACCCTGGACAAGCTGGTGAACACCGACGGCAGCAACCTGTGCTTCCGCCCACTGGCTCCCCGACTGGAGCTGGGCATGTACCTGGTGTGGAAACGCTCTCAGATCTTTTCCAAGGCGGCGGAGCTCTTTCTGGCGGAGCTGCGGACACAGCTGCCGGAAGAGTCGGAGGACGAGAAAGGGGAGGACACAGATGGAAGTCTGCATTCCTGACGATTTTGACCCGGAGAAGATCATGGACAGCGGCCAGTGCTTCCGGGCCGTCCGTCTGGAGGACGGCTCCTTCCGCTTCCTCACCGGAGACCAGGCGGTGTACCTCCGCAGGACCGGGGAGGAGCGGTGGGAGGTGAGCTGCGGCCGGGAGATCTGGGAGCGGGTGTGGCGCCCCTACTTCGACCTGGGTCGGAGTTACCGGGCCGTCCGGGAGAAGATCCCGGCCAGGGACACCTTCCTGCAGGAGGCCGCCCGGACGGGGGCGGGCATCCGCATCCTGCGCCAGGACCCCTGGGAGACCCTCCTCACCTTTATCATCTCCCAGCGCAAGAGCATCCCCGCCATCCGGGCCATGGTGGAGGAGCTCAGCCGCCAGTACGGCACCGAGCTGCGGACGCCCGTGGAGACTCTCTATGCCTTTCCCACTCCCCGGCAGCTGAAGGATGCGACGGTGGAGGACTACATAGACTGCAAGGCCGGCTATCGTGCTCCCTATCTCCGGGACGCGGTGGAGCGGGTGCTGGCGGGGGAGACCGACCTGGAGGCCATGGCCGCCCTCCCCGACCAGGAGCTCCTCACCGCCCTGGAGGAGGTGAAGGGCGTGGGGGTGAAGGTGGCCAGCTGCGTGGCCCTCTTCGCCTACGGCCGCACCGGCTGCGCCCCGGTGGACACCTGGATTTCCAAGATCATCCGGAAAAAGTACCGGGGCCGGGACCCCTTTGCCCGCTACGGCGACGGGGCGGGGATCATGCAGCAGTATTTCTTCTACTACGCCCTGCGCCACAAGGCGGAAACGGCATAGCAAAGGGCCGGAGCATCCACGCTCCGGCCCTTCCTCATGCTTTTCGGTTCGTTCAAATGTCCCCTCAGCGTCCCGCCTTTACTGTGCGTGCCTTCATCAGGTCGTAGGTCCGCAGGAAGGGCGTCACCGCCGCGCCGGCCTCCAGGTGGTGGAGGAGGATGCGGCCGCAGGCCTCGCTGTCGCTGCCCGCCCGGTGGTGGTCCAGCCCGATGCCCAGGCAGTCGCACAGGGTGTTCAGCCGGTGGTTGGGAAGCCCCGGCAGCAGCCGGCGGCTCATCTGGCAGGTACAGGCGTAGGGCACCTGCTCCCGCCAGAAGAGCCCGTAGGCCCGCAGGCACTTGGCCAGCACCGACATATCAAACTGGGCATTGTGGGCCACCAGCAGTCCGCTCTCAAAGAGGGGACGGAGCTCCTCCCACAGCGCCGGAAAGGTGGGCTGCCCGGCCACCATCTGAGGGGTGATGCCGGTGAGGGCCACGTTAAAGGGCTCAAAGGGGACCTCCGGGTCCACCAGAAAATCGTAGGTCTCCGTCACCCGCATGTTCTCCACCACCGCCACGCCGATGGCACTCATGCGGTCGTTGGCGTGGTTGGGAGTCTCCACGTCAAAGGCGATATAGCGTCCCGTTCCCATGCTGTGCTCCTTTATGTTACGTCAAATATTTCTCTGCAAAGACGGCCATGGGCCGGTTCACCTGCCGGGCCACCATGCCCACCAGCAGCGCCGCCGCCACCGTGCCCTCCCGGACGCCCACCAGCCCGTGGAGGAAGAGGAAGGACAGGAGGCAGGAGAGGACCACCAGGGTCACGTCGAAGCCCACCTTGGCCCGGGCAAAGGGCACCGGGAAGACCTTGCACACGGCCAGCACCATGCCCTCGCCGGCCAGGGTGACCACGTTGGCGGTCACCTCGAAGCTGACCCCCACGCCCACCAGCAGGATGCCCACCACGCACAGCAGCCACTGGGTGAGGTAGGAGCCCGGAGCCACCCCGCTGAGGACCCACACGCTGAAGTCGGTGAGGCCGCCGAAGACCAGGGCCACCGGCAGCTGGACCAGCTGGATGAGCTCATACCGCCGGCGCAGCAGCAGGATCTGGAGCACGATCAGGGTGACGTGGAGGAGGATGGTGGTGGTCCCCACGCTCAGGCCGCTGATCTGGCCCGTCACATAGGGCAGGCTGGAGATGGGGGAGGTGCCCAGCCCCGCCTTGATGGAAAAGGCCACCCCGAAAGCCATGATCACCAGTCCCACACACAGCAGCACATAGCGCTTGACCAATCCGCCCAGCTTTGTACCCGTCATACCGACCTGCTCCTCTCCCGACACACACAAAGACGCGGCGCCCCGGCGCCGCCGATCATCAGTATACTTACCTTTTATTATAAAGCGGCTGTCAAGGCGGCGGCCCTTGCCATCCCGGCCGTCGGCTACTATAATGCTGGTATAGGCCCCGTCCCGGCGGGGCACTCTGAAGCGGTCCCCACCCGGACCGGAAGGGAGCGGCCATGGCCACCATCGTCCCCGTCACCGACCTCACTCACCCCGGGCTCTCCCCCTACGCCCGGCTCACCGAGCACCAACTGCGCAGCCGCCGGAACCCGGAGGAGGCCCTCTTCATCGCCGAGAGCCCCAAGGTCATCGGCCACGCCCTGGACGCCGGCTATGTACCCGTCTCCCTCCTCATGGAGGAAAAGCACCTTAAGGGCCAGGGGGCGGCCCTCTTGGAACGGTGCGGGGACATCCCCGTCTACACCGGAGAGAGTGACCTGCTGGCCTCCCTCACCGGCTACCGGCTGACCCGGGGCATCCTGTGCGCCATGCGGCGGCCTGCCCTTCCCTCGGTGGAGGACATCTGCGCCGGCGCCCGGCGGGTGGCGGTGCTGGAGGGCATCGTGGACCCCACCAACGTGGGTGCCGTCTTCCGCTCCGCCGCCGCTCTCCACATGGACGCCGTGCTGGTCACCCCCACCTGCTGCGACCCCCTCCACCGCCGCTCGGTGCGGGTGAGCATGGGCACCCTCTTCCAGGTCCCCTGGACGGTGATCGGCAGCCGGGCTGCCGACTGGCCCCACCCGGGGCTGGAGCGGCTGAAGGCCCTGGGCTTCGCCACCGCCGCCATGGCTCTGGACGCCCGGGCCGTCACCATCGAGGACCCCCGGCTCCAGGCAGAGGAGCGGCTGGCCATCGTGCTGGGCACCGAGGGCGACGGCCTCTCCCATCACACCATCGCCGGGTGCGACTATACCGTGTGCATCCCCATGTCCCACGGGGTGGACTCCCTCAACGTGGCGGCGGCCAGCGCCGTGGCCTTCTGGGAGCTGCGGGTGCGGTAAGACGGAAAGGAGGGCTCCCCGTGTCAGGGCCCTATTGCAAGCTGGAAATTTTTATCCCTGAGAGCCACCTGGAGGCCCTCCGGGCCGCCCTTCAGTCGGTGGACGCCGGCCACATCGGCGCCTATGCCGGCTGTCTCTCCTACTCCCCCGTCACCAGCTGCTGGCGGCCTCTTCCCGGCACTGCCCCCTATCTGGGCCGGGTGGGGGAGCTGTGCACCGCCCCCGAGCTGAAGGTGGAGGTCACCTGCCGGGTGGCCGACCTGGAAAAGACCATCGCCGCCGTCAAGGCGGTCCACCCCTACGAAGAGCCTGTCATCAACGCCATCCCCCTGCTTGCCACCGGCCTGGGGGAGTAATCAGGAAAGGAAGTGGGCCTATGCTGGCCTATACCTACGTGGGCCGGGGAGACCTCCGGCTGCTGGAAAAGCCAAAACCGGTGCTGCTGGAGAACCGGGACGCCATCGTCCGGGTGACTCTGGCCAGCATCTGCACCAGCGACCTGCACATCAAGCACGGCTCGGTGCCCCGGGCGGTGCCCGGCATCACCCTGGGCCACGAGATGGTGGGCGTGGTGGAGGAGGTGGGCGCCGCCGTCACCCGGGTAAAGCCCGGGGACCGGGTGGCGGTCAACGTGGAGACCTTCTGCGGCGACTGCTTTTTCTGCCGCCACGGCTGGGTCAACAACTGCGTCCACCCCCAGGGCGGCTGGGCCCTGGGCTGCCGCATTGACGGCGGACAGGCCCCCTACGTCCGAGTACCCCTGGCCGACCAGGGCCTCACCCCCATCCCCGCCGGAGTGAGCGATGCCCAGGCCCTCTTTGTGGGGGACATCCTGGCTACCGGCTACTGGGCCGCCCAGATCACCCCCGTGGGACCGGAGGACACCGTCCTCCTCATTGGCGCAGGCCCCACCGGCGTGTGTACCCTCCAGTGCCTGCTGCTCCAGAGCCCCAAACGGGTCATCGTCTGTGAGCGGGACCCCCAGCGCCGGACCTTTGTGGAACAGCACTGGCCCCAGGTGCTGACGGTGGGGCCCGAAGAGGTCCTCCCCTTCGTCCTGGCCCACTCCGACCACGGCGGCGCCGACGCCGTCATTGAGGCGGCGGGCACCGAGGACACCTTCCGCTTGGCCTGGCAGTGCGCCCGGCCCAACGCCGTGGTGACGGTGGTGGCCCTCTACGACGGTCCCCAGGTCCTCCCCCTCCCCCATATGTACGGCAAGAACCTCACCTTCAAGACCGGCGGGGTGGACGGCTGCAACTGCGCCGAGACCCTGGACCTCATCGCCGCCGGGAAGCTGGACACCACGCCCCTCATCACCCACACCTATCCTCTCCGGGACATCGCCGCCGCCTACGACCTCTTTGAGAAGCACGGGGACGGCGTCATCAAGGTGGCCATCGACATGGCCCTGTAATCAACGAAAAGGAGCGATTCATCATGCTGGAAGCCGGCGTCAAAGCCCCCGCCTTCACCCTCCCCGACAAGGACGGCAACCCCGTCTCCCTCTCCGACTTTTTGGGCAAAAAGGTCATTCTCTACTTCTACCCCAAGGACAACACCCCCGGCTGCACCCGGCAGGCCTGCGCCTTCGCCGGCAGCTACGACGCCTTCCGGGACCTGGACGCGGTGGTCATCGGGGTGAGCAAGGACTCCACCGCCTCCCACCAGAGATTTGCCGAAAAATATAACCTCCCCTTCCTCCTCCTCTCCGACCCGGAGCTGGGGGTCCTCCAGGCCTACGGCGTCTGGCAGGAGAAAAAGCTCTACGGCAAGGTGAGCATGGGGGTGGTGCGCACCACCTTCATCATCGATGAAAAGGGCGTCATCGAGAAGGTGATGCCCAAGGTGAAGCCCGACACCAACGCCGCCGACATCCTGGCCTACCTCCAGGG
>CAUBHZ010000121.1 GCA_958435885.1 uncultured Intestinimonas sp.
CGAAAATACTTGCCTGGAGACGGGCCGGGAAGATAGGTAACGCCGACACAGAAAACGGACTTCGTAAGAAGTCCGTTTTTTGCATATCTGAAAAACGTGAGGCGGTGATACCGCCTCACGTATGATCCAGTACGTGGGAAACATAGTCCTCCACATCAAAGGGGTCCAGAGGGCTGTCCTTGCGCAGATAGAGGGGATGGTGGGGGTGGCCCTTGGCAGAGCGCTTTCCGGCGGAGAACCACCGGGCATCAAAGTCCTGCCCCACGGCGATCATGTCCCGCACACAGCTAGGCAGATAGGGCCGTTTTTCGATGATGTTGCCCCAGGCGGCCCAGATGGCGGGGCGGCCGCTTTTGGTCTGCTCCAGGGCGTAGCGGAAAGCCGCCATGTTCTCGGTATGGAGCTGGGGGTTGAGGGTGCGCTCCATGTCGTCGGGGCGGGTGGCACGCTGGGCATACACATTGAACATGATGAAGCTGTCATAGCCGTTGCCCAGGGCGATGCGCTCCACCGACTTGAGGGTGTTGTCCAGGGTGTTGGGTGCGGCGGTGGAGGGATTGACCCCCACGCAGATGAGGGGCTTTTCCCCGCGGGTCCCCAGGATGTACCGGTATTCCGCGTAAAAATTGGGGACATAGAGCCATTGGCCCACATCATAATCCGGCGTGGGCTGGAGGGCCTGCTCCAGGGCGTCGGCAAAGGACAGGACTGTGAGCTGAGATGTGGTATCGCAGGCGGGAATGTGCATGGTGATGCCTCCTGACGGTGGGATGGGGCCGCTGTACGGCCTAAGACAAGGATACAGACAGAGGAGAAAAGATGCAATACCAAACTGTGAAAAAGGCGGTCTTTCTGCGCCGGCCCAACCGCTTCATCGCCCAGGTGGAGTTAGAGGGGGTGGAGGAGACCGTCCATGTGAAGAACACCGGCCGGTGCCGGGAGCTGCTGGTGCCGGGAGCCGCGGTCTACCTGGCGGTGGGAACAAATCCTAACCGGAAGACCCGGTATGACCTCATCGCCGTGGAGAAGGGCGACCGCCTCATCAATATGGACGCGCAGGCGCCCAACCGGGTCTTTGGGGAGTGGGCCGCCGCCGGCGGCTTCCGTCCCGGCCTTACATTGCTGCGACCGGAGACTACCTGGGGGAATTCACGCTTTGATTTCTACTGGGAGTCCTCGGAAAATGGCAGAAAGGGCTTTGTGGAGGTGAAGGGAGTCACCCTGGAGGAGGGCGGCGCCGTCTACTTCCCCGACGCCCCCACGGAGCGGGGCGTCAAGCATGTGGAGGAGCTCATGGCCTGCCGGGCGGCGGGCTACGAGGCGGCGCTGTTCCTGGTGGTCCAGATGGAGGGGGTGGCCTACTGGTCTCCCAACGACCGGACCCACCCCGCTTTCGGCGAGGCGGTGCGGCGGGCCGCAGCCGCCGGTGTGGAGATTTTGTGTCGGGACTGCCGGGTGACGCCGGACTCCCTCACCATGGGAGGGCCGGTGGAGATCCGCCTGTGAGCCATCAAATTTTGCAGGATATGCCTGATAATATTTCATAAACATATCTGGGAAAGTTGGGAAAAAGGTGGAAAGTCTCACAAACTTTACTGGACTGCCTTGACAAAGTGCAGGCAAGCGTGTAAACTGCCTCCAACAGGCAAGGACGCTCGATCCGCTGACGATGGCGGAGCGAGCGTCCTCGTTTTTTTACAGGAGGAGGAATGGCATATGTATTCGTCGGTCAACACCATCTGGGTGCTTCTGGGCGCGGCACTGGTCTTCTTCATGCAGGCCGGATTCGCCATGTGCGAAGCGGGCTTCACCAGAAGCAAGAACACAGGCAACATTCTCATGAAAAACCTCATGGACTTCTGCATCGGCACCCCGGTCTACTGGCTGGTGGGCTTCGGTCTGATGTTCGGTGGGGCGGGCGCCATCATCGGCGGCTTTGATCCCCTGGTGCGGGGAGATTACTCCGCCATCCTGCCGGACGGCGTGCCCCTGACCGCCTTCTTCATTTTCCAGACGGTCTTCTGCGCCACGGCGGCCACCATCGTCTCCGGCGCCATGGCGGAGCGCACCAAGTTCATCTCCTACTGCATCTACTCCCTGATGATCTCCCTGGTGATCTACCCCGTGTCCGGCCACTGGATCTGGGGCGGCGGCTGGCTGTCCCAGCTGGGCTTCCACGATTTCGCCGGTTCCACCGCGGTCCACATGGTGGGCGGCATCGCCGCCGGTGTGGGCGCCAAGATCCTTGGGCCACGGATCGGCAAGTACGACAAGGACGGCAAGCCCCAGGCCATTCTGGGTCACAACCTCTCCATCGCCGCCCTGGGCGTGTTCGTGCTCTGGTTCTGCTGGTTCGGCTTCAACGGCTGCTCCACCGTGGCCATGGAGGGCGACAGCACCATGGAGCTGGCCGGCTCCATCTTCTGCACCACCAACATGTCCGCCGCTGTGGCCTGCGTGGTCACCATGATCTTCACCTGGCTGCGGTATGGAAAGCCCGACGTGTCCATGACCTTCAACGCCGCTCTGGGCGGCCTGGTGGCCGTCACCGCCGGCTGTGACATGGTCTCCATCTTCGGCGCCGCCGTTATCGGCGCCTGCGCCGGTATCGTGCTGCCCCTGGCGGTGGAGTTCTTCGACAAGGTGGCCAAGATCGATGACCCGGTGGGCGCCATCTCGGTCCACGGTGTCTGCGGCGCCATGGGCACTTTGCTCACCGGCCTGCTGGCGGTGGACGGCGGCCTCTTCTACGGCGGAGGACCCTCCTTCTTCCTCACCCAGTGCCTCGGCGTGGTCTCCGTGGCCGTGTGGGTGCTGGTGACCATCACCATCGTCTTCCAGGTACTCAAACACACCATCGGCCTGCGCTGCTCGGCCCAGGAGGAGATCGAAGGCCTGGACATCCACGAGCACGGCCTGGCCTCCGCCTACGCCGACTTCATGCCGGCCGGCGGCCTTACCGGTCCTGTGGAGCCTGCGGCCGCCGTGGGCGGTGCCAGTGAGGACGAGGCGGTGCCCGTCCAAGTGGTGGCGCGGGAGAAATCTGGCATCTCCGCCTCCGACGTGAAGCTCTCCAAGGTGACCATCGTCTGCAACCAAGCACGATTCGAGACCCTGAAGAGCGCCATGAACGCCATCGGCGTCACCGGTATGACGGTGACCCAGGTGCTGGGCTGCGGCGTCCAGAAGGGCCGCACCGAGTACTACCGCGGCGTGGAGATGACCATGAACCTGCTGCCAAAGGTACAGGTGGATGTGGTGGTCTCCAAGGTGCCGGTGGCCGCCGTGGTGGCCGCCGCCAAGCGGGCGCTGTTCACCGGCCACATCGGCGACGGCAAGATCTTCATCTATGATGTGGAAAACGTGGTCAAGGTCCGTACCGGCGAGGAGGGCTTCGATGCCCTCCAGGGCGACTGACCCGAGAAATGACCAGGGGGGCGTGGATTTCAGATCCACGTCCCCTTTTGTCTGCGGTTTTTCAAATGGCCGGAGTGTGAGCCATTGCGTCGGCGGGCCGGCTGTGATATGATAATAAAGACTGAGCACAGCCGTAGTGCGGTGAAAGGAGGATGGGCCCGTGGAGACGCAGATCCAGCGCGTGACCCGCGAGATCCCCTATCGGGGCATTGCCTATCTGATTTTCCGACGCTGCCCGGCAGAGGAACGGGACGAACTTCTGCAGCGGGAGGTCCGGGCGCTGATGGACCAGGGCGCCCGGGAGGTCTATGCAGCATCCACCGACCCGGAGGCGTCCCTTGCAGAAGGAGAGCGCGGAGGGCTCCGCCTCACCCATGTCCACGATATGCTGGAGATGGAGCGGGCGCTGGACAAAAGCCGTCCCCGGCCCGGAGGCCGGCTTCGGGCCGAAACGCTGACGGAGGCGCTGGGCGAGCGGTGGCTGACCCTCTACAACGAGGCCTTTTCCGCTGTGCCAAACGCCGCCACCTACGGCCGGGAGGAGCTGGCGGAAATGCTGGCCAAGCCGGGCAGCTGCGGCCTTGTGCTGGAGGGTGAGGAGCCTGTCGGCATTTATGAGCTGGACTTCCAGACTGGGGAGATCGAGGGTATCGGTTTGGTGGAGGCAGCCCGGGGCAGAGGCCTGGGCCGGGAACTGCTGCTGTTGGCCATGGACCTGCTGGCGGAGCGTGGGCATGACGGCTGCTGGCTGTTGGTCTCCACCACCAACCTGGCGGCATACCGGCTCTACCAGGAGACCGGCTTTTCTACTCGACAGGTACGTTCCCGGTGGTTCAGGGCGGAAACAACAGGGCAGAAGGACTGTGACGCGGAGGAGGATGGGAAATGAGTTATCAGATCGTGGCCTTTGGAGACTCCAACACCAGATACTATCTGGGGGACACCGGTACGCCGGGTCCGCTGGAGGAGGCCTGGCCCGCCAAGCTGGAGGCTATGCTCCGGGCCAAGGGTGTGGATGCAGCCGTCAAAAATGAGGGCCACCCCGGCGTTCAGGCCGACTATGCCATGGAGCACTTTCCCGACGCCACCGCCGGCGCAGACCTGTGCGTCCTGGGCTTTGGCACCAACGACGCCAAAAAGCTGGAGGTCCCCCTGGGGGAGTTCCTCTCCGAAATCTCCGATGTGCTGGACCAGGCCGCCGAAGCCGGCATGCCTCTCATCATGCTGGGTATCCCCTGGTTCTCCGAGCTGGTGGCGGGCCCTGAGCTCCAGAACCGGCTACCCATCTGGAACGAGTCCCTGTCCAGCCTGTGCGATCAGCTGGGCATTCCCTTCGTGGACCTGTATACCCCCTTCAAGGACGACCCCGAGCAGTGGTTCAACGAGCGGACCACCCCCAAGCGCCATCTCTCCGCTGCGGCCCAGACCAGGGTGGCGGAGCTGCTGCTGCCCCTGGTGCTCCGGGAGCTGGAGAAGAAAAAATAAGTCCACAGCCTGTGGAAAAACAGACGCCTGTGTCCCCTTCAGCATGGAGGACACAGGCGTTTTTCACGTGCTTGAAAGGGACAGCTTCACCCAGAAGCGGACACCGTGGGGGAGGTTTTCCACGCCGCAGGCGCCGCCGTGAAGGGTTACGGTCTCCTTGACCAGGGCCAGACCCAGGCCGGTACCGCCGCTCCGGCGATCCCGGGCGGTGTCGGAGCGGTAAAAGGGCTCAAAAAGCCGGGGGAGGGCCTCTTCCGGGATAGGTTCCCCGTCGTTTTCCACCCGGAGGAGGGCAAAGCGCCCGCGGATCTGGAGGCTGACCCGGATCTCGCCGCCGGTTGGGGTATGCTTGAGGGCGTTGGCGGCCAGATTGGACACCACCAGGGAGAGCCGTCCCTCCTCCCCGGAGACGGTGCAGGGGACAAGGTCCAGGTCCAGGGTGACGCCGGCGGTCTCCATGGGCCGCTCCAGGGTACGGAAGACGGACTCCACCACCTGGTCCAGGGCCACAGGACCGGGGGTGAAAGCGGTCTTGCCCGCCTTCATGCGGCTCAGGTCCAGAAGGGAGCTCACCAGGGCGGCCATCTGATCGGACTGGTCCATGATGACGTCCAGATACTGTGATCGCTTCTCCGGGGCGATGTCCTCCTGTAAGCCCTCGGTGTAAGAGCGCAGGAGGGCCAGAGGGGTCTTGAGCTCGTGGGCCACGGCGTTGGTGAGGTCCCGCTCCCGCCGGAGACTCCGCTCCTGGGCCCGGGCGGTGAACCAGGCCAGCAGCAGAGTAAACAGGAGGGTGATGGCGTAGAGGGAAATCAGATCGTGGATGGCCATCAGAGCGGGGCGGTAGGAGACCCCAGTGGCCGAAACCAGCCCGTCGTAGGGGGCCGCCGAGCCCACCTGGGCGTAACCGCTGCCGCCCATGGTGGAGCCAACCCAGTAATCAGAGGGAAGCCGGTCTCCCACCAGGTTTTCCAGCCGGGCCTCGGCCTCCCGGAAGAGCTTTAATGTGAGCTCCGGGCCGGTCTCCGCCCAGGCAAGGATGGAACTGAGCTGGATGGAGTCAGAGGTAAAGGTGGTGAGGGTCTTGCCGTCAAAGAAGGAGCTGTCCGTATCCAGGAGGGTCACCGAACGATCCTCGTAGTAATAAACCAGCTTCTGTGGGTAGACCACGTTGTGTTCCACCACACCGGTGACCTCACCCCGGAGGCCCACGGTGAAGTTCACGCCCTCGTCCGAGCCCAGGTCGCCGTCATAGAGCCC
>CAUBHZ010000122.1 GCA_958435885.1 uncultured Intestinimonas sp.
CCCCGCCGTCCTGGGGACGGCGGGGCTCCGGAGGTGAAGGAAAAGAAGAAAGAGGAATATATGGTCAGTCTGTCCGCAGGGCGGCCACCGGCGTGAGGCCGGAGGCCATGATGGCCGGGTACATGCCGAAGGCGATGCCCAACACCACCGAGAAGAGGAAGGCCCCTGTGGCCAGAACGGGGTCGGGGAAGAGGAGGAGCTTCAGGATGAGCTTGCCCGCGATGAGGGTGCCCACCAGGCCCAGCAGGATGCCCAGCACCCCGCCTAGGCCGCACACCATGGCCGACTCCACCAGGAACTGGAGGAGGATGGAGGACCGGGGAGCGCCGATGGCCTTACGGATGCCGATCTCCCGGGTGCGCTCCGACACGGTGACCAGCATGATGTTCATGATGCCGATGCCGCCCACCAGCAGGGAGATGCCGGCGATGCCGCCCAGCACCAGGCTCATGGTGGCGTTCTGCTGCTTGGCGTCGTCGATGAACTGCTCATCCGACTGCACCGAGCAGTTGTCCTTGCCCACCTGGCCCTCCAGGTAGCCGCTCAGGAGGGTGATGGCCTGCTTTACCGCCGCCCGGTTCTTGGCCTTGGCGGTAAAGCTGGTGATCTTCTCCTGGCTTCTCAGGATACGGGTGGCCGTCTCCGGCACCACCGCCATGTTGTCCATGGAGTAGTCCGAGTCCGGGTCCTTGGCCTGGTAGACTCCGATGACCAGGAAGGGCTGGCCGCCGATGTGGACCTCCTTGCCCACCGGGTCCACCTGGTCGAAGAGATAGGAGGCCGTCCTGGCCCCCAGCACCACCACGTTGCGGTAGAGCTTGCTGTCCAGGTAGCTCAGGTCCCGGCCCTTGCCGATCTTGAAGTTGTTGCAGGTGGAGTAGGAGGTGTTCCCCAGGTAGACACTGGGGCCGCCGGTCTCCATCTTGGTGGTGCTCCGGGCGCCGTAGTTGATGGGCAGGCTCAGGTCCACATCCGGCGTGATGCCGGAAAAGACGTCCTTCCGCCGGTCACAGTACTCATAGATCAGCTCCTTGAGCCCCGGCCGGTTCCGGCCGTGGATGAGCACCGACACCTTGTTGTTGCCCAGCCGCTCGAAGTACTCCAGCATCTTCTGGTTGGAGCCCTTGACTACCGATACCATGATGACCACCGAGGCCACGCCGATGATGATGCCCAGCATGGTGAGGATGGCCCGTATCTTTTTTGCGGTGATGGACCGAATGGCCATTTTAAAGGCCTGCGCAATCTTCATATCTGCTCCCTTCCGCCGCGTTTCGGCGTGGTTTTATCCCGGTCCGCCCTTTGGCGGGCCATCATCTCCTCCAGAAAGGGCCAGAAGTGCTCCGGCTCGCCCCGGGTGAAGCCGCCGTTGGCCACCACGATGGCCTCGCCGCTATCCAGCTGGAGCACCGAGAAGGTGCTCAGCCGCTTCACCCGGACGATCTGGTCGTAATCGGCCCAGAGGGTCTCCGCCCCCTCGGTGACCCGGATGCGGGGACCAAACTCCACCACGCCCACGGTCTCCGGACCGGTCCCGGTCCGGCGGCCCAACAGGCGGGGTAGCAGCCGGGCGGCCACAGCGGCGGCTAAGGCCAGCAGGCCCAGCCCCAGGCACAGCCCGCCCTCCAGCCACAGTCCGGCTGGGGTCAGCAGGGCGTACAAGACCACGCTCACCGCCCCCAGGATGAGGCAGCCCCAGCTCAGGTCGCGGGCCACCGACTCCCGCAGGTAGGCCTGGAGGAGCCCCTCCCCGGCGGGATATTGATTGACGAACGGACAGAGCACGGCTGCGCCCCCTTTCCCGGAGCCGGGCTCCGGTCACTTTCTTTTCTGGGAACAGGATAGCACCCAAATCTTACCGTCCGCCTGAAGTCCTTTCTTAATTTTCCTTAACACACCAAAAAAGACCGCCCCGGAGGCGCGCTGCCCGCGCGCCTCCGGGGCGATCCTTATGTCTGTACGTACCGGAAAAGGAGGGTGACCTGAAAGCCGCCGTCGGTCTCCCCACGGTCCAGCCGCCCTCCCATCTGCTCCATGAGCCGGGAGGCGCTGGCCAGGCCCACGCCGCTGCTCTCCGCCCCGTCGGCGGAGGGGCGCAGGGCATTGGCGATCTGTACCCCCGCCCAGCCCTTCTCCCGGTCCAGAAGGGCGATGGTCACCGGCGTGTGTGGGTCGGCGTACTTCAGCAGGTTGGAGGTCAGGTTGTCCAGCACCCGGGCCGCTCCCTCGCAGTCCATGGCCACCTGCCGGTCGCTCCAGGGGAGGTGGGCCTCCACCCGAAAGCCCCGCTCGGTGAGGCAGGCCGCCAGCTCGGAGAGGGCGTCCCCCACACCGGCCTCCAGGGTCACCGCCTCGGTGTTCCCCGCCGGCGCCGCCCCGCTGGAGAGGGCGTAGCGGAACAGGTGGTCAGCCAGGGTGCGCATCTGCTCCACCTTGCCCTCCAGCCGGTCCAGATACTCCTCCCGCTTTTCCGCTTCGCCGCCATTCCGGCGCAGGAGCTCCACGTAGAGGAGGATGGCGGTGAGCGGAGTGCGGAGATCGTGGGACATCTCGGTGATCATGCGCTGGTTGGCCTGGACCAGCTGCCGCTCCCGCTCCCCCTGCCGCCGGAAGGAGTCCCGCATGGCGTCCAGGCCCTGGGCCAGGTCGGTGAGCTCGTCCCGCCCCCGGACGGTGATGGGCACGTCCAGAGTCCCCCCCTCCAGCACGCCGATCTCCTGGCTCAGCTGCCGGATGTAGGTGATGGTGCCCTGGAGCCCCGTCATGACAACGCCCAGGAACACCAGAAAGGCCCCTGCCAGGGAGAGCACCAGCAGCCGGACGTCATACTGGTAGTAGTAATAGCCGTACAGCCAGACGGTGGCCGGTCCGTCGGCGAAAGTCATGTCGTGGTAGTCCCCCCACTCGTAGTACTGGCCCATGGAGGGGTAGGCGTTGAAGTCGGCCTCGGGATAGAAGGAGTCGTAGGTCACCATGCCGTTTCGCACCACCTGGATGGACACCACATTCTGCTCGTAGACCCACTGGGTGAGCTTGTCCGCGTCCCAGGCCGTCACCGACTCCGCCTCGATGTAATCCCGCAGGCTGTCCAGGTACCGCTGGTCCTGCCGGCGGATGAAGTCCTCGCCGGTGAGGAAGTGGTCCATGAGGCTCCGCCCCGCCAGGTCCAGGCCCAGAAAGCACAGCCCCGCCACCACCGCCGCCAGCACCAGCAGCCGCCCCAGCCTGGCCCGGATGGAGCTCCGCCTATTCCACAGCTTCAAACCGATACCCCTTTCCCCATTCGGTGACGATACGCCTGGGATGCTGGGGGTCCCGCTCCACCTTCAGCCGCAGCTTCCGCATGTGTACCATGACGGTGCCGGCGCAGCTGTAAAAGTAGGGCTCCTCCCACACCCGCTCGTAGAGGGTCTGGGCGGAGAAGATGGTGCCGGGATACTCCATCAGCAGCCGCAGGAGGCGGTACTCCAGCCCGGAGAGCCGCACTTCCCTGCCGTCCACCCACACCTGGTTGCCCACGGTGCTCAGCCGGATGCCGCCCGCGCTGAGCTGGGCCGGGGTCTCCCGGGCGGGCAGCGCCCCCTTTCCACGGTAGACCCGGTAGCGGCGCAGCAGGGCCCGGGTACGCATCAGCAGCTCCGTGTAGGAAAAGGGCTTGGTGAGGTAGTCGTCCCCGCCGGCCATGAGGCCGATGAGCTTGTCCGACTCCTGGGCCCGGGCGGTGAGAAAGAGGACCGGCACATTGGAGGCCTTCCGCAGCTCCTGGCACACCTTCAGCCCCGACATGCCCGGCATCATCACGTCCAGGATCACCAGGTCGGTGTCCTCCCCCGCCAGGGCCAGCCCCGTCTCGCCGTCCGCCGCCTCGTCCACGGCATAGCCCTCGCTCTCCAGCAGCAGGCGCACCCCCTCCCGGATGTCCGGGTCGTCCTCGATCAACAGAATCCTGGCCTCGTCCACAGCGCTTCGCCCTCCTTCCTCCGATCCCGCCGGAGATGTGCTCCCATTGTACCCGGTATCGCCCCGGGATGCAACATACTTTCGACACCTGCTTGACATTCTTCACCAGGGTGCTATAATTTTCCACGGGGAGCTCGTGCGGCGGGCTGAGAGGGAGTCATCCAACTCCGACCCTTTGACCTGATTTGGGTAATGCCAACGTAGGGATGTGAGCTTGGAGAAAGCGGACGCGTCAAGTTGGCGCGTCCGTTTTTTTCGTTTTCCGGAGGTGAGAGAGGGCAGGACAGCGAGCATGCTCAGCCTTGGGCATGGCGGCAGAGGGGGAGCGCCCTGTGCCGCGGGCAAAGACCGCGATGGGAAGCCGTGTTCCGGCGTGAGAGGAGGCCAGCGAGCCTCGACCGCCCGGCGCGTCAAGCGCCGGAAAACCGAAAAAGGAGCTGTTTATCCATGGATCATACCCGCGTCAAAAAGCTCTCGGCCGCCGGTCTGCTCACCGCTGTGGCTGTGGTCGGGAGTCTCTTCTCCTTCCCCGTGCTGGGCTCCCAGTGCGCCCCCGTCCAGCACATGGTCAACATCATCTGCGCCGTCTGCCTGGGGCCCTGGTACGGCGTGGGGGTGGCCTTCGCCGCCAGCCTCATCCGCAACCTCTTGAGCCTGGGCACCCCCATGGCCTTCCCCGGCAGCATGCTGGGCGCCCTCCTCTGCGGCCTCGTGTACGCCAAATTCCCCCGGCTGCTGCCCACCTGTCTGGCCGAGGTCTTCGGCACCGCCGTGCTGGGCGGCCTGTGCGCCTACCCCGTGGCCATCCTGGTGGTGGGCAAGGACCCCGCCGCCATCGCCTTCTACGCCTACATCATCCCCTTCCTCATCTCCACCGCCGCCGGCGCCATTCTGGCCGGCGCCGCCCTGGGGGTGCTGGACCGGGCCGGGGTGCTGCGGACCTGGCAGCTCCGCCGGCCCCAGGAGGGCTGATATGGACGGCGCCGTTGTGGAGGCGGTGCGGCAGACCGCCCCCCTCATCCACTGCATCACCAACTATGTCACCGCCAACGACGTGGCCAACCTCCTCCTGGCCATCGGCGCCCGGCCCGTCATGGCCGACGACCCCCAGGAGGCCGCTGAGATCACCGCCGCCGCCCGGGGGCTCTGCCTCAACCTGGGCACCCTCCACAGCGCCGCCGTCCCCGCCATGTACGCCGCCGGCCGGGAGGCCCGGCGGCAGCAAATCCCCCTGGTACTGGACCCGGTGGGGGCCGGGAGCAGTGCCTTCCGCACCCGGACGGCCCGGGAGCTCACCGCCGCCCTCCGCCCCCATGTCCTGCGCTGCAACCCTACGGAGCTGGCCGCCCTGGCGGGCCGGGAGGGGGGCGGCGCCGGGGTGGACACCGCCCCCGCCGACCGGATCACCGAGGAGAACCTCTCCTCCGCCGCCCCCCGCATCGCCGCCCAGGCCAGGGCGCTGGGGGCGGTGGTGGCCGTCACCGGGGCAGTGGACCTGGTCACTGACGGTACCATCTGCTACGCCGTCCGAAACGGCCGGCCCGAGATGGGCCGGGTCACCGGCACCGGTTGCCAGCTCTCCGCCCTCCTCGCCGCCTTCCTCGCCGTCCGGCCGGAGAACCCCCTGGAGGCCGCTCTTGGATCCGTGTGCGCCATGGGCCTGGCCGGGGAGCTGGCCTGGGGGCGGATGGCCCCCGGCGACGGCAACGCCGCCTACCGGAGCCGCATCATCGACGCCATCTATCACCTGTCCGGCCAAGCGCTGGAGAAAGGAGCCCGCTATGAAGCTATCCCCCTCTGACCTGCGGCTCTACGCCATCACCGACCGCCGCGCCCTCCCCGCCGGGGTCACCCTGGCCCAGGCGGTGGAGGCCGCCCTGGACGGCGGCGTCACCTGCCTCCAGCTCCGGGAGAAAACGGCCTCTGCCGGGGAGATCCTGACCCTGGCCCGCACCCTGCTCCCCCTGTGCCGGGCCCGGAAGGTCCCCCTCCTCATCAATGACCGGGTGGACATCGCCCTGGCCGCCGGAGCCGACGGGGTCCACCTGGGCCAAGACGACCTGCCCCTCCCCGAGGCCCGGGCCCTGCTGGGTCCCGACCGCATTCTCGGGGCCACCGCCCACACCGTGGAGGAGGCCCTCCGGGCCCAGGCGGAGGGGGCGGACTACCTGGGGG
>CAUBHZ010000123.1 GCA_958435885.1 uncultured Intestinimonas sp.
AAGTGCTCCAGCAGCCGCCCCGCCTGCTCCGGGCGCACGCCCTTCCTGGTGGAGAGCCACAGCCAATATTTCAGCGTCGCCATCGGGGACCTCCTCTCACCCTTCTCCGCGCCGGCTCACAGCAGGGGCCGGGCCATCTCCCACAGCACCACCGAGGCGGCCACAGCCGCGTTGAGGGACTCGCACCGCTGCCGCATGGGGATCTTCAGGGTACCGGCACAGGCGTCCAACACGGCCCGGGAGACCCCTCTCCCCTCGCTGCCGATGACCACGGCGCAGCGGCCCAGGTCGGCCCGGCGCACGTCGTCGGTGTCCGCCCGCAGGGCGGTGGCGTACAGGGGCAGACCCGCCCCTGCCAGGGCCCCGGTCAGCCCCTCCAGGCTGGTCTCCCACACCGGCAGCCGGAAACAGGCTCCCATGGTGGCCCGGACGGTTTTGGGGGAAAAGGGGTCGGCGCAGCCGGGCAGCAGGATGAGGCCGTCGGCGCCGAAGGCGTCTGCGGTGCGCCAGATGGTGCCCACGTTCCCCGGGTCCTGGACCCCGTCCAGCACCAGAAAACGGGTGCCCGGCAGGTGCTCCGGCAGGGTCAGATCGGGCTGCCGGCAGAGAAAGAGGACCCCTTGAGGGGTCTCGGTGGTGGAGAGGCTTTTTAATAGGTCGGCGGGCACCTGCACCTCCCGGACCCCGTCGGGCACCGGACAGGGGCGGCTGCCGTCGTGGACCACGGCGGTGAGGACCGCCCCGGCCCGGAGGGCCTCCTCCAGCAGCTTGGGGCCGTCACAGACGAAGAGGCCCTGGTCCCGCCGGGCGGACCGGGCGGTATTCAGCTTTCGGATCTGCCCCACCAGCGGGTTGGAGCGGCTGGTGATCTGTTCCACGGGACCTTCCCCCCTACCTTAATATAATATCACAGATCGTGGAGCCGGTCGATGTACTCGTTCCGGCCCAGGGTGACCACCACGTCACCGGCGGCCAGGACGTAGTCGGCGCCGGGCGCCACCTCCAGGTCATGCTCGTCGCCCCCCTTGCGGATGGCAATGATGTTGACCCGGTACTTGGCCCGCACGTCCAGGGTGCTCAGGGACTTGCCCACCCAGGGCTTGGGGGTGGCCAGCTCCACGATGCCAAAGTCGTCGGAGAGCTCGATGAAGTTGAGGATGTTGGAGCTGGACAGGTTCTGGGCCAGCTTCACACCCATCTCGTGCTCGGGGAAGACCACCCGGTCGGCACCGATCTTCTGGAGCACCTTCTGGTGAACGTGGCTCTGGGCCTTGGCGATGACCTGCCGCACCCCCAGCTCCTTCAGGTTCATGGTGATGAGGGCGCTGTTGCCCACGTCGTCGGCCACCGCCACGATGGCGCAGTTATAGTTGCGCACGCCCAGGGCCCGGAGCACGCCGGGGTCACGGGCATCGCCGGCCACGGCGTGGGTCACCTGACTGGAGATGCTCTGGACCCGGTCCTCCGAGTCGTCGATGGCCAGCACCTCATGGCCCAGCCGGCACAGCTCGGTGGCCACGGCGGTGCCAAAGCGGCCCAGGCCGATCACTACATATGTCCTCACGATTCACAGCTCCTTTTCAATTTGGGGCGGTCCGGGACTCACCCGATCATGATGTCCACCATGGGGTAGCGGATCTTGGCCGCGTTCCTGCCTCTGGCCAGGAAAGCCACCGAGAAGGACATGATGCCCACCCGGCCCAGGAACATGGCGATGATGAGTATGACATGGCTGAAGGGGCTCAGGGTGGGGGTGATGCCCACGGTGACGCCCACGGTGGCCAGGGCGGAGGCCGCCTCAAAGGCCGCCGAGAGGAAATGGACCTCGTCGGCCACGGACACGGTCATGGCGATGGCCAGGAAGAGGACCACCACGATGAGGGTCAGGGTGAGGGCGGTCATGACCCGGCGCTGGGAGATGGTCCGCCGGCGGACGGTGACCTCTTCCCGGCCGGCCAGGCCGGCGCGCATGGTGAGCAGCAGGATGCCCACCGTGCCCGTCTTCAGGCCGCCGGCGGTGGAGCCGCTGGAGCCGCCGATGAGCATCAGGATGCAGGACATGGCCAGGGAGCTGTCCCGCAGCCCCCCCTGGCCGATGGAGTCAAAGCCGGCGGTGCGGAGGGTCACCGACTGGAAGAGAGCGTTGAGGGCCTTCTTCCACCAGGACATGCCTCCCAGGGTGCTGGGGTTGTCCCACTCCACCCCCAGGAAGAACACTGCGCCCCCCAGAATGAGGACCCCCGTCATCAGGAGGACCAGTTTGCTGTACAGGGACAGCCGCCGGGGCTCCCGCCAGTGCCGGATCAGGTCCTCCCACACAAAGAAGCCCAGGCCGCCGATGACGATGAGGCACAGGATGGTGAGGAGGACTACCGGGTTATTGTTGTAGCTGATGAGGCTGCTGAATGCCCCGTTGCTGCCCAGCAGGTCAAAGCCGGCATTGCAGAAGGCGGAGATGGAGTGGAAGATCCCCCGCCACAGCCCCCCCGCCAGACCGAACTGCGGCAGGAAGCACAGGGTCAGGATCAAGGCGCCCGTCCCCTCGATGACGAGGGTGCCCATCAGGGTGTGGCGCACCATGCGGACCACGCCGTCCATGTCGTTGAGGTTCAGGGTGGAGACCATGATGAGCCGCTCCGAGAGGCCGATGCGCCGCCGGAGGGCGAAGGATACCGTTGTGATGACCGTCATGAAGCCCAGTCCGCCCAGCTGGATCATGGCCAGGATCACCACCTGCCCGAAGAGGGTCCAGTGAGTCCAGGTGTCCACCAGGATGAGGCCGGTGACACAGGAGGCAGAGGTGGCGGTGAAGAGACAGGTGATGAGACCGGCGGACTGGCCGTCCCGGCTGGCCCAGGGCAGCATGAGCAGCAGGGTGCCGGTGAGGATGATGATCCCGAAGGAGATCACCACGATCCGGGCGGGGTTGAGGTTGCGCATGCTCCGCAGCCGTCTGAGCAGCGCCCGCAGGGGAAAAAGCACCAAGGTAGGACCCTCCTTCTCGTTCTGCACCCTTGGGTGAAACAAAAGCAAGTATAGCATACGCTGTCGGCCGATACAAGTCAACGATTTTTTCTCTTCCCGCCCCCGCCGGACAGACAAAGGCCCGCCCCGGGATGGTCTCCCGGGGCGGGCGGATACTCATAAAAAGGGGTGGAAGTCCTTGTCCAGGACCTGCTTGCGGTGATAGCTCACATAGTCGGGGGCGGCTTCGGGGCACTGGTTCTGGATGGTCTCCACCAGCAGGGCAGGGTTGAGACCGGGGTTCTGGGCCCGGAGGACCACGTCCAGGACAATGGCGTCCCGGCGGCCCTCATAGTCCACCTTGTGGATGAGGGGGATGAGGTCCACCTGGACCTGGCCGCTCTTGGCCTTCTTGGACTTTTTGGTCACCACCAGGCTCTCCCGGCTCAGCAGGGCCCGGATGGCGTTCTCAGCCCCCACCGGGGCACCGGCGTCGTACTCCAGGGTGATGATGTAGTTCACCCAGCACAGCTCCCGGACGGGCCGCCCGCCCTCGTAGCAGCGGGTGACGGTGACCCCCTCGGGCAGGGCCTGGGTGAGCCGCTGGGGCACCTCGCTCAGGTCCGCCCCCTCGGGCAGGCCGAACTCCAGGATCTCACACTGGCTGGAAAAACCCACCGACAGGGGCAGGGCGATGGACACGTAGGCGTGGGGGTTGAAGCCCTCGGTGTGCCTGACATGGAGCCCGGAGCGCAGGAAGGCCCGCTGGAAGGTCCGCATCAGGTCCAGGTGGGAGATATACCGGGCCCGGCCCGTCTTGATGAACTGGATGCGCTGGTCACTCATCGCACACCCTCCCCTTCTCCAGCAGATGGTTGGCCCCACAGCCGGTGCACTGCTTCCGACAGTCGGGGGTGATGACCGCCTCATAGGCCCGCTCCCGCTCCCGCCACAGGAAGGCGGGGGTCACGCCGGTGGAGATCCGGCACCAGGGCAGAACCTCCTCCCGGCTTCGGGTCCGGTTGGCATAGAAGGCCGGGTCCAGACCGCAGGCCTCAAAGGCCCGCAGCCAGCGGTCCAGGTCGAAATACTCGCTCCAGGAGTCGAACTTGGCGCCCTCCCGCCAGGCCAGCTCGATGGCGTCGGCCAGCCGGCGGTCGCCCCGGGCAAAGACGGCCTCCAGGAAGGAGGTGTCCGGGTCGTGCCAGTGGTAGACGATGGATTTTTCCCGCATGTTGTCCCGCAGCAGCTTCACCCGGCGGAGATACTCCTCCCGGGTGACCTGGGGCTCCCACTGGAAGGCGGTGTGGGGCTTGGGCACAAAGCAGGCCGTGGACACGGTGATCCGGCAGCCCCGGCGCTTGTCGGGGGCGGTCTCCCGCCAGAGCTGGAGCACCTTCTTGGCAAGGTCCGCGATGCCCAGCACGTCCTCGTCGGTCTCGGTGGGCAGGCCCAGCATGAAGTAGAGCTTGACCGTGTTCCACCCGCCCAGGAAGGCGGTGCGGCAGGAGTTCATCAGGTCGGCCTCGGTGACGTTCTTGTTGATGGCGTCCCGCAGCCGCTGGGTGCCCGCCTCGGGGGCGAAGGTGAGGCCGCTCTTGCGGACGTGCTGGAGCCGCTGCATGAGGCCCATGGAGAAGTTGTCCGCCCGCAGGGACGGGAGGGACAAAGACACCTTGTTGGGCTCACACCACTCCAGCAGGCCGTCGCACAGCCCCTCCAGGGGACGGTAGTCGCTGGTGGACAGGCTGGAGAGGGTCATCTCCTGATAGCCAGAGTCCTTACAGGCGGCGATGCCCTGTTCCACCAGGAGCTTGGGGCTCCGGGTGCGGACGGGCCGGTAGGCATAGCCCGCCTGGCAGAACCGGCAGCCCCGGATACAGCCCCGGAAAACCTCCAGCATGACCCGGTCGTGGACGATTTCGGTGGAGGGCACGATGGTCTTCACCGGGAAGTAGGACTTGTCCAGGTCCTGAACGATCCGCTTTGTCACCAGCTCGGGTGCACCCTCCTGGGGGGTGACGGCCGCCACGGTCCCATCCTCATGGTAGGTGACGGTATAGAGGGAGGGCACGTAGAGCCCCGGCACCTTGGCCGCCGCCGTCAGCAGGTCCTGACGGGACCAGCCCTCCCGGCGGGCGCGCTGGTAGAGCCGGATGAGCTCCACCGTCACATCCTCCCCCTCGCCCAGGGAGAAGATGTCCACAAAGGGCGCCAGAGGCTCCGGGTTGTAGGCGCAGGTACCGCCCGCGATGATGAGGGGGGCGTCCTCGTCCCGGTCGGCGGAGCGCAGGGGCAGCCCGGCCAGGTCCAGCATGTTGAGCACGTTGGAGTAGGCCATCTCGTAGCCCAGGGAGAAGCCGATGATATCAAAGTCGGAGATGGGGTCTCCGCTCTCCAGGCCGTAGAGGGGCAGGCCCTCCCGGCGCATCTCCTCCTCCATGTCCCCCCAGGGGGCGAACACCCGCTCGCACCACACCCCGGGCAGCTCGTTCATCAGCCCATAGAGAATCCGCACTCCCAAATTGGACATGCCGATCTCATAGGTATCGGGAAAGCACATGGCGATCCGCGTATCCACCTGTTTGGGGTCCTTGACCACTGCGTTGTACTCTCCACCGGTATACCGGGCAGGCTTCTGCACCCTGGAGAGGATCGTTTCCATCGTCCGGTCCATTCCTAACCTCCGCTCGCGCGCTCTTCTACATTCTATAATGGCAAATCATTATTTTAACCTCTGAGCGTAGGAATGGCAAGTACAAATTCACGAATTTATTGCTTTTCTCTCCAGGAATGGCGAAAATCCTCTACGACGTCCCTGAAGTGCACCGGGGAAAGCCGGTTTCGGTTGAGTGCGCGCACCAGACGCGCCACCTCTGCGTAGTCGCTGGACAGCCGCGGCGCCCTCTGGCCGTCACGGCAGACTACTCCGAACAGGACGGGTACCTCCCCCTCCTCTGCGCATACCTCAAAACACGGCCGGATCTCTTTCATACTGCTCTCTCCTCTTCCTCACACAGTTTCCTCACACGTTCCGGGCGGTCCGGCACCCCCCTTCGCCGCTCCGGTCCCCCGTCCTCCCCTCTCTCAAAGGAGGACGGCAGACCCATGTCTCCTCTCCGACCTACCATCCTGCAGGTCTCTCATGTTATAATGAAGAGAAGACCG
>CAUBHZ010000124.1 GCA_958435885.1 uncultured Intestinimonas sp.
GTGACCGAAGTGGACGCCGGCCTCCAGCAGCTGCTTCATAGATACGACTGCCATAGTTTGTTTCCTCCTTTAATTGTTATTACCTCCACCCCGTTCATCTGCGGCACGTCCACCCAAACGGGCACCGGACGCCGTATCCCGGACGGTGTGTGTAATACCGTGCCTTTTCGCACAGCTAGGGTATTTTATCACAGTCGCAGCCGAAATGCAACTGTTTTTTCCTGTTTTTTACCATCTCGCTCAATCCTCGGCCTGCTCCCCCAGCGCCGCCGGTCCGCCGCCCTCCACCAGGATGATGTCCTCCCCGAACCGGCGCACCGACGACCAGGGAAAGACATGGTCCTTTTCCCGGCCCAGCAGGCCGAAAAACCGCAGACGCCCCGGCACCACCAGGGCCTTCACCTGCCCGGTCTCCAGGTCCACCTCCACATCCCCCACGTAGCCGAAGCGGCTGCCGCCGCTGATGTCGATGACCTCCTTGTCCCGCAGCTCTGAGACGGTGCTCTCCATCTCCGGCGCCCCCTTTCCGCGGTGTGTTCCGCTCCCTGCCACCCTATGCGGCAAACAGCGCCGGTATGCCCGCTCACATGTCCCGGCGGATCTGCTTGAGGGCGCTCTTCTCCAGCCGGGAGACCTGGGCCTGGGAGATGCCCACCTCGGCGGAGACCTCCATCTGGGTCTTGCCCTGGAAGAACCGCAGGTCCAGGATGTGCCGCTCCCGCTCGGAGAGCCGGGCGATGGCCTCCTTGAGGGCGATGTGCTCCAGCCAGCTCTCGTCGGTGTTCTTGGCGTCCTTCACCTGGTCCATGACGCAGATGGTGTCCCCCTCGTGGTCGTACACCGGCTCATAGAGGCTCACCGGGTCCACGATGGCGTCCAGGGCGGCCACCACCTCCTCCCGCTTTACCCCCATGGCGGAGGCGATCTCCTCCACGCTGGGCTCCCGCTGGTGCTCGGAGAGGAATTTTTCCTTGGTCTGGAGCACCTTATAGGCCGTGTCCCGCATGGACCGGGACACCCGCATGGCGCTGTTGTCCCGCAGGTAGCGGCGGATCTCCCCGATGATCATGGGTACGCCGTAGGTGGAAAAGCGCACGTCCAGGTCCACGTTGAAGTTGTCGATGGCCTTGATGAGGCCGATGCAGCCCACCTGAAAGAGGTCGTCGGCGTTCTCCCCCCGGTTGTGGAAGCGCTGGATCACCGAGAGGACCAGCCGCAGATTGCCGGCGATGAGCTCCTCCCGGGCCGCCATGTCCCCGGCCTTGGTCCGCCGGAGCAGCTCCAAAGTCTCCTCATTCTTCAATACCTTCAGCTTGGCGGTGTTGACGCCGCAGATCTCTACCTTTCCCTGCAATCCGACTGACCTCCCCGCGCGTTACTGCTATCAGTATCTCCAGCGCGGGAGGGTCCATACCCCGGGAAAAGGACCTATATTTTTTATCGTGGGACCGTTTTCGATGGATTTTTACCGGTGAGTTTACAGCATCCGCAAAATCTCCTTTTTGAGCCGGGAGATGATCCGCTTCTCCAGGCGGGAGATGTAGGACTGGGAGATGCCCAGCAGGTCTGCCACCTCCTTCTGGGTCCGCTCCGGCCGGCCGTCCAGGCCGAAGCGGAGGGTGATGATCCGACGCTCCCGGTCGGAGAGCTTCTCCAGGGCCAGCGAGAGGAGCTGCCGGTCCACGTCGTCCTCGATGGGCTTCATCACCAGGTCGTTGTCGGTGCCCAGAATGTCGGAAAGCAGCAGCTCGTTGCCGTCCCAGTCGGTGTTCAGGGGCTCGTCGAATGAGACCTCCGTCTTCTGATTGGCCGTCTTGCGCAAATACATGAGAATCTCGTTTTCGATGCACCGGCTGGCGTAGGTGGCCAGCTTGATGTTCTTGGCCGGCTTGTAGGTCCCCACCGCCTTGATGAGGCCGATGGTGCCGATGGAGATGAGGTCCTCGATGTTGATGCCCGTGTTCTCAAACCGCCGAGCGATGTAAGCCACCAGCCGCAGGTTGTGCTCGATGAGGGTCTCCCGGGCCCCTGCCTCCCCCCGCTCCAGCCGCTGCAATACCTCGGCCTCCTCCGCCCGGTCCAGGGGGGCGGGCAGGGTATCGCTCCCCCCGATATACATGATCTTCCCCGGCAGGCACAGCCCCAGCCGGGCCAGGACACGCCACAGAAAGGTCCATCCCCGCATCATCGTCGCCGTCATCTTACCCATCGTCCCCTTCCACCGCTTTGTCTATGCCTCCATGGCGCCCACCAGGGCGCTGTATGTGCCGCCGTCGGAGAGCCGGGTGGGCGAGAGAGCGGCCAGCACCCCCCGGTACTCCCGCTCCCCGATCCGGACCTTGTCCAGCCGCACCGCCAGCAGCAGGCCGCACGCCACCCCCACCGCCTGGTAGGGCAGGAGCCGGAAGCGGCCCTTTCCCTCCATCCTGGCCAGGGTACCCACCGGGTCACGAAGCTGGGCCTCCCCCAAGGGATGGTCCAGCAGGGGCGCCGCCTTCTCCCCCTCCACCACCAGCACCCCCCGGCCGGTGGCCGGGTCGGTGAGGGTGTTGCCCGTGTCCAGCAGGGCGGTGACCGTCACCTGCCGCCCCTCCAGGGTGAGCACCGCCTCCACCAGTTCCCGGGTGCCGTGGCCGGCGCTGCGCCGGAAGACCAGAGAGGCGGCGGCATAGCATCCGGCGGAGGCCAGGAGGAGGACCCCCAGGTCCACATGGGGGGAGAGAACGCCCCGCTCCAGCCCCACGCCCCGGGCGCCCAGCAGACTCAGGGCCAGCACGCCGCCCCCCAGAGCGCAGGAGAGGGCCAGGAAGGCCAGGAAGCTGCGCAGGAGCCGCCGTCCGCCGCCGAAGGCGATCAGGGCCATGGCTACGGCCACGGAGAGCTCCACGGCGGGGTGGGTGAGAAAGCCCAGCCCCGGCAGAAAGACGGCGCAGGCGTAGGCCGCCCCCAGGATCGCCCCCAGGGCCAGTCGTGGCCGGCAGAGCACCGCGCCGGACAGCCGGGCCGCCCCCAGCAGCAGCAGATAGTCCACGATCAGATTGAGCAGAAACAGCGAGTCTATGTAGACGACGGTCACACCCAGCCCTCCTTTTGGTCCGGAGACCAGCAGGGATATTATATGGCTTGCCCGCCACAAAAAAGGTCAAACCGGGGCCGTGGAAAAAAGAGGCCCCGGGACCGCTTTGCGGTCCCGGGGTCAGGAACAGGATGGAATTACAGCTCGGCCAGCGCCTCGTCCACGGCCTCCAGGGTCCGGGCCAGGTCCTGCCGGGTGTGGGCGGCAGAGACGAACATGGCCTCGAACTGGGCGGGAGCCAGGTAGACGCCCCGCTCCAGCATGCCCTTGAAGTAGCGGGCATACCGGCCCACGTCGCTGCCCTTGGCGTCCACGAAGGTGGTGACGGCGTTGGGGGTGAAGAAGGGAGCCGCCAGGGAGCCGATCTGGTTGACGGCCACGCCGGCGTGATGGCGCTCCGCCGCCTCCCGCATGCCGTCGGCCAGCTCCTTGGCCAGGGTGCCGATGTAGTCGTAGACCTCGGGGTGGGCCTTCAGGTACCGGAGCTGGGCCAGGCCGGCGGCCATGGCCACGGGGTTGCCCGAGAGGGTGCCCGCCTGGTACACCGGGCCGCAGGGAGCCACCTGCTCCATGAGGGCACGGCTGCCGCAGTAGGCGCCCACCGGCATGCCGCCGCCGATGATCTTGCCAAAAGTGACCAGATCAGCCTTCACGCCAAAGTATTCCTGGGCGCCGCCCAGGGCCAGGCGGAAGCCGGTGATGACCTCGTCGAAGATGAGGAGGGCGCCCGACTTGTCGCACAGGGCCCGGAGACCCTCCAGGAAGCCGTGAGCGGGAGCCACAACGCCCATGTTGGCGGCCACCGGCTCCACGATGACGCAGGCAACCTGGCCGGGGTACTCGTTCAGCAGGGCCTCCACGGTCTCCAGACGGTTGAACTGGGCGGTGAGGGTGTGCTTGACGATGTCCTCCGGGACACCGGCGGAGGAGGGATGCCCTCCCGCCAGGGCGGAGGAGCCGGCGTTCACCAGCAGGCAGTCGGAGTGGCCGTGGTAGCAGCCCTCGAACTTGATGATCTTGTCCCGGCCGGTGGCGCCACGGGCCAGGCGGATGGCGGACATGACGGCCTCTGTGCCCGAGTTCACCATGCGGACCATCTCGATGTTGGGGACCAGCTCCACCATGAGCTCGGCCATCTCCACCTCCCGCTCGGTGGGAGCGCCGAAGGAGAGACCGTCCTTCACGGCCTTCTCCACCGCCTCCCGGACCACCGGGTGGTCATGGCCCAGGATCATGGGACCCCAGGAGCAGACGTAGTCGATGTAGGACTTGCCGTCGGCGTCGTAGATATAGGCGCCCTGGGCCTTGGTGATGAACCGGGGGCACAGATCCACCGCCCGGAAGGCCCGGACCGGGGAATTGACGCCGCCGGGGAGGACCTTCTGGGCCCGGTCAAAGAGTTCCTGAGAGCGCTCCATCAGCCGATGTCCCCCTTCTTCATGGCCTGGGCCAGCTCCTTGGCGTAGTAGGTAATGAGCATGTCGGCGCCCGCCCGGAAGACGGAGAGGGCGCTCTCACACATGACCCGGTACTCGTCGATGAGCCCCGCCGCGCTGGCCGCCTTGATCATGGCATACTCGCCGGAGACGGAGTAGGCGCACATGGGCAGGTCGAAGGCGTCGGAGCACTCCCGGATCACGTCCAGGTAGCTGAGGGCGGGCTTCACCATGAGGATGTCGGCACCCTCCTCCACGTCCAGGGCACACTCCTTCAGGGCCTCCCGGCGGTTGTGGGGGTCCATCTGGTAGCCCTTCCGGTCCCCGAAGGAGGGGGCGGAGCCGGCGGCCTCCCGGAAGGGGCCGTAGAAGGCGGAGGCGTATTTGGCGGAGTAGGACATGATGGGCACATTCTGGAGGCCGTGCTCATCCAGAGCCGCCCGGATGGCGGCGATGCGGCCGTCCATCATGTCAGAGGGGGCCACCATGTCGGCACCGGCCTGGGCGTGGGAGAGGGCGGTCTTGGCCAGGACCTCCAGGGTCTTGTCGTTGTCCACCTCGTGGCCGCAGAGGATGCCGCAGTGGCCGTGGTCGGTGTACTCGCACATGCACACGTCGGTGATGACATAGAAGTCGGGGTACTTGGCCTTGATGACCCGGATGGCCTCCTGGACCACGCCGTGCTCGTCCCAGGCGGAGGAGCCCACGGCGTCCTTATGGGCGGGCAGGCCGAAGAGGATGCACCGGCCCACACCCGCCTGGATGCACTCCTCCACCGCCTCGCACACGGCGTCCAGGCCGTAGTGGAACTGGCCGTCCAGGGCGGGGATGGCCCGCTTGCCCTTCAGGGTCTCGTCCACGAAGATGGGATAGATGAGGCTGTCCGGGGAGAGGCGGGTCTCCCGGCACAGCCGCCGGATGGAGTCGTTCTGCCGCAGTCTGCGGGGCCGGTTAATGAGTTCCATTTGTCTGACCTTCTTTGATGATGATATTGACCAGAGCGTCCATGGTGGCCTGCTCGGCCACGATGGTGGGGATGCCGTGCTTGGCCGCCTCGGCGGCGGTCTGCGCCCCGATGCACGCCCCGGTGAGGCCGGAGAAGTCCAGCTCGCCCACCGAGGAGACGAAGCCCTTCACCGTGGAGGCGCTGGTGAAGGTGACAAGGTCCACCCGGCCCGACGTCACCAGGTCCCGGAGGGCGGCGGCGTGCTCGCTCTCATAGGAGGTGGTGTAGCAGGGGATGTCGTCATAGGGAATGTTACTCCCTTCCAGGGCCTCCGTCAAGGCAGGAGAGCCCCACTCCGCCCGGAGGAGGAGCACCTTCCCCTTGGCCCGCTGGGCCAAGCCCGCCCCCAGATGGGCGGCGTCGTAGACCTCGGGGATGTAGTCAGCCCGGAGGCCGTGGCCCCGGAGGGCCTTGTCAGTACCGGTACCGATGGCGGCCAGCCTGACCCCGGCCAGCACCCGGGCGTCCCAGCCCTTGGCCTGGGCCATGGCCCAGAAGGCCTCCACCCCGGCGGGGCTGGTGAAGGCCAGCCATTCGTAGTCGTTCAAATGC